>JBAVPF010000051.1:0-2612 GCA_049692815.1 Acidimicrobiia bacterium | reverse complement strand
CCGAGCGCGGCAAGCATCGGCGCCAGCTTCAGCTCGGTCTCGTGCAGCTCCGCAGCTTCCTCCGAGCCCTCGACCAGCCCCCCACCTGCGAAGAGGGTCATCCTGTCGCCTGATACCTGCCCGCACCGCAGGGCGATCGCGAACACCCCGTCGCCCGACGAGTCGAGCCAACCCACCGGCCCGGCGTAGCGTCGTCGGTACGCCGGCTCCAACTCGCTGATCAGATCGAGCGCGAACCTGGTGGGGACACCCGCCACGGCGGCTGTCGGATGGAGGTCGGCGAGGATGTCGGCGACCGTCGTGCCCGACCTGGCCGGCCCCTCTATGCGTGTCCCGACGTGAGACATGGCCCCATGCTGGACGATCACCTGTTGGGTGACGTCGATGCCCGTCATATGACGGGACAGCACGCCCGTCACCGACGTGGAGACATGACGGTGTTCCTCGGAGATCTTCACGCTCTCCAGTTCTTCGGGCGTGGTCGCGGTCCCAGCCAGGGCGAGAGACCTCACGCGCCCCTCTCTCACGCTCACAAGCAGCTCAGGGCTGGCGCCAACCAGACCACCGACGGAGAAGACGAAGCATTCCGGGTTGGCCCGGGCCAGACGCGACACGAGGGCGCCGGTCTCGAAGCCGGGGGGAAGCTCTACTTCGACCTGTCTTGCCAGCACGACCTTCTGCACCTCACCGGCATGGACGGCGGCCATCGCCTTGCGGAACCCCTTGGTCCACGCATCGACACCGTCGTCGATGATCCGGGTATGCCCGGTGACGCCGGCATCCTCCGGTATCGGCACGAGCCGGGTCTCGTCGGGGGCGAGGATCACCGAGCCGGGCTCCTCCACGTCGAAGGTGAACGAGGCGAACGCCCTCTCGCGGCCGGAGCTCCGCAGGGCCTCGAGAGCGGTCTGATACCGGTCCGGGCCCGTCCCCGCCTCGAGCTCGGCGCCGGCGCCCCGGCCCACCAGGGCACCATCTCTGTCCACCCAGATCGGATTCATGGTGCGAAGGGTATGACGTTGGCACTGATTCCTGCGAGACGAAGTGCCAGATCGGCGAACTCGGCGAGATCACCCGAGGAGGCGAGGATCGTGCTTCCATCACCCGCCGGCGTGGGCGCGACCTCGGCGACACGCTCGGCGACGGCGGGGACCGGGTCGATGACGGTGACATCCACATGGCTCTCGATCACGGGTCGAAGATACGAGAAATGGGTGCAGGCCAGCACGATCGTGTCCGCCCCTGCATCGAGGGCCGGCTGGAGACGATGTCGGACCAGCTCCTCCACTTCGGCTCCCTCCACATGACCCGCCTCCACCGTCTCGACCCATTCCGGGCAGGCGCATGTGATCACCTCCACGCCGTCGGCGAAGCGTGAGACGACCGAGGCGAAGAGCTCTCCCTGAAAGGTCGCCTTCGTGGCGTAAACGGCCACCTTCCCGGTCAGCGTGTGAGCCGCAGCGGGTTTTATCGCCGGCTCCATGCCCACAACGACCATCTCGGGATTCGCCCTGCGGATCGACTCGAGGGCGGCCGCAGAAGCCGTGTTGCACGCAATCACCACACAGTCGGCCCCCCGGCCGATCAGCCACCCGGCCACTTCGTGAGAGATCGCCTCTACCTCGCTCAACTCACGAACTCCGAATGGGGCGCGGGCCCGATCGGCGACATAGACGAGATCGGCCTCGGGGAGGATGCGGCGGATCTCGTTGAGGACGGACAGACCGCCGACACCCGAGTCGAATACGCCGATCATCGCCGATTACCGTCGCCGGAAGATGGATGGAGGTCGAGATTGCAGATAGAAGGCTCGGTTGCGTTGATCACCGGCGGGGTTTCCGGGTTGGGGCTTGGCGCTGCCCGGCGCCTGGTGGGCATGGGCGGTCGGGTGGTGATGTTGGACATCAACGCCGACGTTGGCAAGACGGCTCAGGACGAGCTGGGCGACGGGTCTCGCTTCATTCCCTGCGACGTGACCAATCCCGATGACGTGCAAGCCGCGGTCGAAGGGGCGGCCGAGGCTTTCGACGGGATCCACATCCTCGTCAACGCCGCCGGTGTCGCCCCGGCCCAACGTGTCGTCTCCCGGGACGGGAACATGTTCGACCTCGACCTGTTCAAGTTCACCATCGGGGTCAATCTGGTCGGGTTGTTCGACGTGTTACGGAACACCGCCCGCGTCATGGCGGCCAACGAGCCCGCCGACAGCGGGGAGAGGGGTGTCATCGTCAATGTCGCCTCCATCGCCGCCTTCGACGGCCAGGTCGGCCAGGCCGCCTATTCCGCCTCCAAAGGCGGTGTCGTCGCCATGACCCTCCCCATCGCCCGCGATCTGGCGAGCGTCGGGATCAGGGTCAACACCATCGCCCCCGGGATCATGGACACCCCCCTGCTGGCCGGGGCACCCCAGGAGCTCCGTGATTCGCTGGCCAAGCTGCATGTCTTCCCCCAGCGTCTCGGCACTCCCGCCGACTTCGCCCATCTCGTCACGGCGATAGTCGAGAACGAGATGCTCAACGGCGAGGTGATCAGGCTCGACGCCGCCACCAGAATGCCGCCGCGCTAGCACTTGGTACTTGGTACTTGGTACTTGGTACTTGGTACTTGGTACT
>JBAVPF010000050.1:0-8118 GCA_049692815.1 Acidimicrobiia bacterium | reverse complement strand
GTCCTCAACTTCGCGGGAAGCTCGTCGCTCAGAGAGCAGATCCTCGAGGGTGCTCCCATCGACGTCTTCGCATCTGCCGACTCCACCAACATGGAGCGTGTGGCCGCTGCCGGGGAGGTGGAGGCCGCGCCCGTGATATTTGCGCAGAACACCATGCAGATCGCTGTTCCGGCTGGCAACCCCGGTGACGTGGAAGGTCTGGCGGACTTAGCCGACGAGACCCTTTCGATCGGCCTCTGTGCCGAGGAGGTTCCATGCGGCGACCTGGCGCGACGTGTCCTCGCCCGGGCCGGTGTCTCCCCGGCGATCGACACCAACGAGCCCGACGTCCGCGCCCTGCTCACCAAGATCGAGACCGGTGAGCTCGATGCCGGGATCACCTATGTCACCGACGTCATTTCGGCCGGCAGTAGCGTGACGGGCATCGACATCCCCGAGGACGTCAACGTCGTGGCCGAGTATCCGATCGCCGTGCTGGCCAATGCCCCCCATCCTGGCGCAGCCCGGGAACTGGTCGACTTCATCCTCTCCGACGAGGGCAGGGCCATCATCACAGGCCACGGCTTCTCCGCGCCATGACGGACCGACGCCCCCCTCGGGCCGGTCTCGTGGGACGCACCCCCACCACGCTCGTGATCCTCGGCTGTCTCGGTGTGGCTCTGTTTCTCGTTCCCCTTGCCGGTCTCCTCCGTCGCGTGCCCTGGTCCGATCTGCCGGCCCTGCTCGGCAGTGATCTGGTGCTCGACGCCCTTCGACTATCCCTGGTCGCGTCCTTGTCGGCGACTCTCATCTCGCTCCTGCTCGGCGTTCCCCTGGCCTGGCTGCTGGCGCGGGTCGAGTTTCCCGGCCGGGCTCTGGTGCGCGGGATCGTCATGCTCCCTCTGGTGCTCCCGCCGGTGGTGGGTGGTGCTGCCCTGTTGTTCGCACTGGGCCGTCGCGGGCTGGTGGGGGAGCCGCTCTACGAGGCGACCGGTCTGCTTCTTCCCTTCTCGACCTGGGGCGTCATCCTGGCCACGACCTTCGTAGCCATGCCCTTCATGGTCATCACGGTCGAAGGTGCGCTGCGCTCTGTGGACCGGCGGTTCGAAGGAGTGGCAGCGACTCTGGGTGCGCGAAGGTGGACCGTGCTTCGCAGGGTGACGATGCCGATGATCGTCCCCTCCTTGGTCTCGGGTCTGGTGCTCACCTGGGCCCGGGCCTTCGGGGAGTTCGGGGCGACCATCACCTTCGCGGGCAATCTCGCCGGCCGGACCCAGACGCTCCCGCTGGCGGTGTTCGTCGCACTGGAGACAGACAGAGACGCAGCGGTGGCGATCAGCCTCCTCATGGTGGCGGTGTCGCTGACGGTGCTGGTCACCTTGCGCGACCGCTGGTGGAAAGCCCTATGACGACCTCTGGCCTGGAGGCTTCTTTCGCGGTGCAACGATCACCGGCGTTCCGGCTGGACATCGGGCTGTCGATCCCACCGGGTGAGACCGCGGCCCTCCTCGGCCCGAACGGGGCCGGCAAATCCTCTGCGGTGGCCGCCATCGCAGGTCTCCTCCCCATCGACTCCGGCCGGATCGGGCTGGCCGGGGCCATCCTCGACGATCCCGCTGAAGGTGTCTTCGTTCCCGCCGAGGAACGTCGGGTCGGGGTCGTGTTCCAGGAGTATCTGCTGTTCCCTCATCTGAGCGCCGTCGAGAACGTTGCCTTCGGCCTGAGGAGCCGAGGACTGGCCCGGTCCGACGCGCTGGCCAGGTCGGGGCATTGGATGGCACGACTGGGCCTCGCCGGTTTCGAGGGGCACAAGCCGGAAAGTCTCTCCGGCGGTCAGGCCCAGCGGGTCGCTCTCGCCCGCGCCCTTGTCACCGATCCTGATCTCCTGTTGCTCGACGAGCCGCTGTCGGCGTTGGACGTCACCACGCGTGCCGAGCTGCGGCACACCCTGGCCGAGCACCTGGTCGAGTTCGAGGGCCCCCGTCTCCTCATCACCCACGACCCGACGGAGGCGTTCCTGCTCGCCGACCAGATCCATGTCATCGAGGACGGGGCGATCACCCAGTCCGGCACCGCCGGTGACATACTCATGCGCCCCCAGACCCGGTATGCCGCCGACCTGGCCGGGTCGAACCTGATCGAGGGCACGGCTCGGTCGGGGGAGGTCGAGGTCGGCGATCACCGGCTTCGGGTCGCGGATGAGGTGCCGGACGGCCCGGTGTTGGTCACCATCCACCCCAACGCGGTGTCGATCCACACCCGACGCCCGGAGGGAAGCCCGCGCAACACGTGGGCTACGACGGTGGAGCTCCTCGAGAGTCTCGGGCCCCGGGTACGTCTCCGCACCGGCGCGCCCCTGCCCCTGACCGCGGAGCTCACGCCGGCAGCTCGAGACGAGCTAGAGCTGGCGCCCGGCAGCGAAATCTGGGTTGCGGTCAAGGCCACCGAGATCGGTGTCCAAGGGGACGGCGCCCGCTGAACCCCCGGGTTGTCAGGTTGGAGCCGGCGCCTCTTCGCTCAGGAGCGGCCCTTCGGGCGCTTCGAGCGGCCTTTCTCGATGATCACGTCCGACCCCGGGTAGATCAGGCCCTCGTGCCCATCGTCCAGCCATCGGACGATGTATGGAGGCTCACCTGACTCACCACGGACCTCGATCACCTCGGCCGCCCTCTCCCGTTGCCCGACATTGTGGGCCTTGACCACCAGCCGGTCGCCGACATGTGCCTTCATGAGGTCCTCCAGGTTGGCTCTCGGGGCGAGCGTGCCAGTGTCTTCACCGGCCCGCTAGAGGAATTGGCCCTGATCCCGGTCACAGGGCTTGCCTCATCGCCGCCTGAACGTTCTGTGTCGGACGACCCGGGCTATTCCCTTGTTCTTCGACACAGAACGGGTTCATTGGCCCTGATCCGGATCACACCGGAGCGCGGGCTTCGGCGACTTTGCGCTCAGCGTCGGCGACGATCTGTCTCGTGTTGATGACGGTGTCGGGGTTGAGGCTCATCGAGTCGATCCCGAACTCGACGAGACGCTCTGCCAGGTCCGGGTAGTCGGACGGGCCCTGCCCGCAGATGCCGATATGCCGGCCGGCCGCGTGGGCGCCGACGATGGCTTGACGCAGCATCTCCACGACCCCCTCGTCTCGCTCGTCGAAGTCGAATGCGACCAGCTCCGAGTCGCGATCCACCCCCAGGACGAGTTGGGTCAGGTCGTTCGAGCCGATCGAGAAGCCATCGAAGATCTCGGCGAACGCCCCGACCTGCACAACGTTGTTCGGTATCTCGCACATCACGTATACCTCCAGGCCGTTCTCCCCGCGGCGAAGACCGTTCTCGGCCATCACATCGAGCACACGCTCGCCTTCCCCGACCCGACGACAGAACGGGATCATCAGCTTGATGTTGGTGAGACCCATTTCGTCGCGCGCCCGCTTCATGGCTGCGCACTCCAGGGCGAAGCCGTCCCGGTATGCAGGATGGGCGTATCGGGAGGCCCCCCGGAAGCCGATCATCGGGTTGGCCTCACTCGGCTCGAACCCGGAGCCACCGATCAGGCTGGCGTACTCGTTGGTCTTGAAGTCGGACATCCTGACGATCACCGGTCTCGGGTAGAAGGCGGCGGCGATCGTGCCCACTCCCTCGGCGAGACGCTCCACGAAAAAATCCGATCCGCTCTCGTGTCCCTTGATCATCTCCAGGATCGTCTCCCGCTCGTCGGGGTCCTCGACTGCATCCGGAGCGAGCAGAGCCATGGGATGGGCTCTGATCGACTCCGAGATGATGAACTCCATACGGGCCAGGCCCACACCGTCGACGGGCAGCGCCGCGTGGGCGAAGGCGAGATCGGGATTGCCCAGATTGATCATGATGTCGGTCTCGGTCTGCGGCACGTCGGTCTGGTCGATCTCGACGATCTCCATCGGGAGCTCGCCCGGGTACACGTACCCGACGTCGCCCTGGGCGCACGAGACGCTGACCGTAGACCCGTCCTGGAGGATCTCGGTGGCGTCCCCGGCGCCGACCACGGCAGCCATCCCCAGCTCGCGGGCGACGATGGCGGCGTGGCAGGTGCGCCCTCCGCGATTGGTGACAATCGCCGCGGCCGTCTTCATGACGGGCTCCCAGTCAGGAGTCGTGGTATCGGCGACGAGCACCTCGCCAGGTCGGAAACGCGACAACTCCGCCGTCGACTTGATCACCCGAACCGGGCCTATGGCCACCGAGCTACCCACGGCCCGGCCTTCGACGAGTGGGTCCGCCACCGGGCTGACCCGATACTCCCGGATCGTGGTCGAGACTCTCTGTGAGGCCACCGTCTCGGGGCGCGCCTGGACGAGGTAGAGCTGACCGTCCACGCCGTCCTTTGCCCATTCGATGTCCATGGGCACTGGATGGCCCGCCCTGTCGCTGTAGTGGCTCTCGACTTCGATCCCGTATCCGGCGAGCGTGAGCACCTCGGCGTCGGTGAGACAGAAGCGCTCTCGCTCGGCCTCCGGGGTGGGCACGTTCGATGTGGTCTGCCCGCCCCGCCCTTGGGCATACACCATGCGAATCTGCTTGCGTCCCAGGCTTCGCCGTAAGACCGTTCGGAATCCCTGCTGGTAGGTGGGCTTGTGGACGTAGAACTCATCTGGGTCGACCGCCCCTTGCACAACGTTCTCACCCAACCCGTAGGCACCGGTGATGAAGACCACATCGCGAAAGCCGGACTCGGTGTCGAGTGTGAACATCACGCCACTGCTGGCGAGATCGGATCGCACCATCTTCATCACGCCTACGGACAGCCCGATGCTGAGATGGTCGAAGCCCTTGTCGATGCGGTATGAGATTGCCCGGTCGGTGAAGAGCGAGGCAAAGCAGCGGCGGCACGCCTCGAGGACCCGTTCCGACCCGTGCACGTTGAGGAAGGTCTCGTGCTGGCCGGCGAAACTCGCGGTGGGGAGGTCCTCAGCGGTGGCCGATGAGCGGATGGCCACGCTCAGGTCGGCCCCGTATTCGTCTTCGAGCCGGTGATATGCCTCGACAATTTGTCTGCGGAGCGCGTCAGGGAGCGTCGCTTCGTAGACGATCTCCCGTGCCCGGCGCCCCCGCTTGGCGAGGTCGGCCACATCACTCTTGTCCAGACCCTCGAGCACCGCCTCGAGCTGCTGCCACGCTCCTGCCCGGGTCAGCGTGTCGCGGTAGGCCTCGGCGGTGACCGCAAACCCGTCGGGCACGTTCACGCCGAGAGGCGTCAGCTCGCTGTACAGCTCACCGAGCGAGGCGTTCTTGCCGCCGACCAGCGCCACGTCGTCGACGTCCAGCTCGTCGAACCATTTCACGTATGACGGTTCGCTATTCATCGTTGTCTCCGTCCTCTCGAGTCGCCCGCCGCATTCGGACCGTCAGAACCACGACCCCGAGGAGCACGAGTCCTGTAATCAGGAGGGCAACCGGGACGCCGAGGCTCTCACCGAACAGCTCGAAGATCGTCATCGGTATGTACACGAAGAGCCCGGCGACGCCGAGCCCGAGCAAGACCGTCTCACCGATCGCCACCGAAAGGCCCATCAGTGCCAGGGCGACACCCAGCCCGAGAAGCGGCCAGGGGAGGTTGTTGCTCTCAGGGAAGGCGATGGCCAGAGCCCCGACTGCTCCCAGCGTGTAGCTGGTTCGGGTTGGGCGAAGCGCTCCGCCCCAGGTCAGGAGGAGCCA
Source organism: Acidimicrobiia bacterium (assembly GCA_049692815.1). Lineage (GTDB taxonomy): Bacteria > Actinomycetota > Acidimicrobiia > Spongiisociales > ZC4RG35 > JANQRA01. The sequence continues at coordinate 2,449 of JBAVPF010000050.1, read as the reverse complement.
CAGAGCACCCAGAAATGCCAGGGCAAGGCCAAAAGCCCAGTCGGCGACATCGTCGAACTGTGAGACCATGGCGATGACCGTGGTGCCGGCAGTGATTCCCATGGCCACCATCTGGAGGACCGATGCCCGCTGCCACCACAGCCCAACAGCAGCCACCAGGGCGATCAGCGATGCGTAGAGGAAGGTCTGCTGTCCCTCGATGTCGGTGATCTCGGTGAAGGTCACGGCTGCGGTGAGGGCTACGGCCGCCACGGTCAGTAGCCAGGCGAAGGTCTGGGCTCGATCGACGGCCGGCTCCTCGCTTCGTCCGAGCACCAACCCGACGGCGAGAAGCACCACCGTCACGGCTCCGCTCAGGGTGATGCGGCCCCAGGGCTCGATTCGATCCCAGAACTCGACAGCCATCACCACCAAGGCGACCAGCACCAGCGCGGCACCCAGGTAGGCGACAGCCTCCATGCCGCGACTCACCCGGCTCGATCCCGTCCTCCCCGCCTCGTACGTCTCGATGGCCGTTGCCGTATCGGCGTCGATCAGACCGGCTTCCACCCACCGTCTCAGATCGTCGTCACGTGTCATCTGTGCCTTCGCCGGTCTTGGAGTGTGAGTGCCACGGTAGGACCGGACAGCCTCGTTTCGGGCCAGAGCCGTGAATCGAGAGTCGATCGCCATCGGCATCCCGGCGTGTCCATTCCACGGTAGGACGGTCCGAGGAATGCAGGTAGGGGCGAAGGTCCTCGTGGAGGACTCAGGGATTGACGGTGCGGGACGAAGGCAGCGGTCCTAGGTTGTCCCCACCGAACCGCCGACCGGCAGGAGCGACGAGAGACATGAACAGGAGAGTGGTGGGTCTGGCGGTGATGGCACTGGGCGTCGTCCTGGTGACGGCTGCGGTCGCGATCGCCACGTCCCGCGTCTCCGACACAGAGCCCGTTGCCGCATCAACGACCTCTTCAGCGGGCACCAGCTCCACTTCGAGGCCATCGGCCACCACCACGAGCACGCCACCCGTCTCCACCTCGGCGCCGGCCACCACGACGTCATCCTCGCTGCCGACTACCACGACACTGCAGCCGGAGACGGTGGGTGAGTTCGTCGACGCCTTCGCCGCTGCCCTGGTGAACCGGGACGGGGGCTTCGTCATGAGCCGTCTTCACCCGGACGTGGTCGAGGCCTATCCGGAGGGGAAATGCCAGGCCTGGGTGACCGATCAGATCATGGGCTTGTCCGACTACCGGATGACGGGCGGGGCCAGCGGGCCCACGGACAAGACCGTGACCATCGCAGGCCGGCAGGTCACCTTCACGGACGTGTACTCGGCGCCTGTGAGCTTCACATTCGGCGGCCAGGACTTCCAATCCTCAGCGGACTTCATCCTGTTGGACGGACTCGTCTACTGGCTCGGTGTCTGCGAGTGAACAGTCGGCCTCTCCCCGGGCCGCCCGGTCGACGCGACCTAGTCGCCGGCTGCGAGGTCGAGGTTATGGGTGTCGAAGAGGAGCTCGGCTCCGTCCTGACGGTGCATGGAGAGACGACCGAGGATTCTCATGATCCTTCGTCTCATCGCCCTGGGCCGGGTGTCCGGCCGCTCCCTGGCCAAATCAAGCGCCGACCGGCACGCTTCGCTGATCTCGTCGTGGTCCTGGCGCAACGATTCGACCATGGGCCGCATCCGGGGAGCTCTCTCCAACACGTCGGCGAACAAACCGTCGTCGGCCTCGATCTCCTCGACGTGGCGGTTGAGCGCGGCCAGTAGCGCGGAGAGGGACTCTTGCACCTTCTCCATCCAGTCCGGCTGCCCGCTGGCACGAGCCGCCGCGGCCTCCAGCGACTGCATCGCCTCGTAGAGGCTCTTGCGCCGTTTCATGATCAGTTGCCGGGTGTCGAAGGATGGCCATTCACCCATGATCTTGGCCGGCAGCCAGCCTTCGCTCTGAGCCGGCTCGACCTCGTCGGTCGCGGTCGCGGTGTCTATCTGACTCATGTCCGTCCTGCCCTTCTCGTCGGCGATCCGGCGGGGCTCTGCCCTGTTGTCTTCAGTTCACAGGCTCGCGTTGGCCACTAACAGGGCCGATCGTCAGGTTTGTTGGTCATCCGTTGGGGACGGATGACCAGGCATTGCGCTCAGCAGCCCAAACGCCGCTGTCGCCTCTTCCGGGGCCAACCGTGACACTGCCAGGCCGGAGTGGGCGACCACGTAGTCGCCGACGCCGGCGTCGGGGACGAGCGCGAGGTCGATCTCCCGGGTCGACCCGTCGGAGAGGGTGACCCGGGCCGGGCGAGACGGCCCATCGGTTGCCGTCACCGACTCCACGCGGCATGGGATTGCCACACACATCAGCCGTCGCCCCTGTCCAATGTTGCCGCCAGGGTCTCCACGGCGCGAAGAACCGCCGGCGAGAGCGGTTCGCCGTGGGCCAGCGAGCCCGCCTCGATCCCGTAGACCGTC
>JBAVPF010000049.1:0-7090 GCA_049692815.1 Acidimicrobiia bacterium | reverse complement strand
CCGTCCCTGTGATGGCATTGGTCGAGCTGGTTACCACGGTGAAGACCGATGAGGTGTGCCGGGACACGGTCCGCAGCTACGCCGAGTCGCTGGGCAAGACGGTGATCCTGGCCAAGGACCGGGCAGGCTTCGTCGTCAACATGCTGCTGGTGCCGTACATGCTCTCGGCGATCCGCATGTTCGAGGCGGGTGTGGCGTCGGCGGAGGACATCGACACCGGGATGCGGCTGGGTGCCAACCACCCGATGGGCCCCCTGGAGCTGACCGACTTCGTCGGGCTCGACACCACCAAGTTCGTCGCCGACGTCCTCTTCGACGAGTTCAAGGAACCTTTGTACGCATCCCCACCACTCCTCACTCGCATGGTGGAGGCCGGTCTCCTCGGCAGGAAGAGCGGAGAGGGCTTCTACCGATACGAGTGAGTCCACCGCCTGCTAACCAAAGTGCAATGAACACGGCTATGCCGTGTTCATTGCACTTTGGTCGTACTGGGTCAGGAGGCTCAAACGTCGAGGTCTGAGCCTGTGGACTCATGACATGCGCCTTTTACACAGACATGATCCCATCAGAAGTGAGGCGGGTGGAGAAAGTCGAGGGAGCGACGTTGCTCCAACATGACACACAGCGGTCTGAGCCGGAGGGAATCTCGGTCCTGTCAGAGATCATGTACCTGGTCGACGTTCGCGGCGGGGCCTCTTCCGACGGCTGGCACGGTGAGAGCGCACGTCTGTTCGCCATCGACGGGGCCATCCTCGTGGTCCGACGCCATTCCGACCAACTGCCCGAGGTCGACCGCCAGGCGTTGATGGCGAAGCTTCAGGAGGCGCGAAGGCTGGCAGTTGCCAAGAGAGATAGCGAGCTCGGGTTCCTCCAGGTTGCCTTGGAGAGCCACCTGGCCCTCGCCGAGCCGGGTTGGGCTCGCCAGCTATGGCTCATCTCGATCGATGCATTGATCCCCTCGCCGTTCAGGGCGGCTCTGGCGGTCGCTCGTAGCGCCCTCTTCAGCGAGGCGGATGCTTCGCCCGATTTGGCGAGAGTGCTGCGGGATCGGCTCCTCGCCCGGCTCGACGAGGGCTCCCTGCTCACCGAGCCCTCGAGCACGCTGTTTCTGATCGCCTAACCGAGAGATGAGACGAAACGGTCGATCGCCTCGATGAGGGGAATGCCCTCACCCTCCCACATGGGTTGGTGACCGATGGTGTCAAGGATCTCGAGATCAGCGTTCAGGGCATCGGCCGTGTCGGACCACTCGGCCACGGTGAAGAAGCCGTCGTCGGCCCCACCGACGACCAAGGCTGGTAGATCCACCGAGCGCAGGTTGGGACGATTCAGCAGGAGATCCATGTAGGCCCGATAGGAGGCCCTTTCCAGACGTGACCGATAAGGCTCAAGGAAGTTGGACGGGAGGCGATTGCTCACGAGGAAGTCATGCGCCGCCTGGGGTGTCTCAACCACCGCCCCGACGTCCAGCGTCAGATTGGTCTTGAGAAACTGCCAGGGGTGACGACGCACGACCTTCAGGGTGGCACCCCAAGCACCCTTCCGAGGTACGGGGCTCACCAGGACGATGGCGGCGGCAGGATGGCCCCGGGCGACGTAGTGCTGGGTCACGAATCCCCCCATCGAGTGACCGACGACCACGGGAGGCGTGTCGAGAGTGCCCGCAACCACCTCTACGTCGGTCACGTAGTCGATCACCGATGTACCGCGGATTCGCCCTCCACTCGCACCGTGACCCGTCAGGGACAGTGCGACGCAATGGTGGCCTCGCTGCGCCAGGGCCGGCATGACGAACTCGTCCCAGGTCCATGCCGCTTGCCAGTACCCATGCACGAACAGGAGGCTGGGTGTGCTCGAATCGGCAACGCCTCGCTCGATGGTCTCCAGATCTGGCCGGGAGCTCAGGCCTGCCTCGACGCCAGGGAGTCTCTGATCTGGGTGAGCAGGTCGATCTCCGACGGGCCTTCGTCCCCGGCCTCTTGCTGGGCCGTGCGCGCCTGGTAGGCGTTGTACGGCTTGACGATGAAGAGAAAGACGGCCAACGCCGTGAGGAGAAAGACGACGGCCGCGGTCACGAACGCTCCCCACATGATGACGGAGTCGTTCACGGTCCAGGTCAGGCTGTCGAAATTGGGCTGGCCAAAGGGAATTGCCACGATCGGCATGATCACGTTCTCCACCAGGGAGTTGATCACCCCCTGGAAGGCGACACCCATGATGAAGCCCACGGCGAGCATGATCACGTTGCCTTTTGCCACGAAATCCTTGAACTCTCGAATCATGGTCAGCGAGCCTACCGAGCCGAGCCGAGTGCCATTCAGAGTGTCTTGACCATCTTGACCGAGACCGTCCCCACCCGGTTCCCGATCGTGGAAACCGTCGCGAAACCGAGCCTCTCGTAGAGACGCACCGCCGGATTCTCGGCTCGGGCCGAGAGAACCACCGCCGGAAACTCACCAATCACGTCTGCAAACAGATCTCTGATCATCGTCGAGCCGATTCCCCGACCTTCGAATCCGGGCTCGACGGCGACGGCCAGCTCAGGGGTGTCCTCGTCGACGAAAACCGGGTTGGAATCGCCACCACCAGCCGGGGCCCGCAGCCAGGCAGCTCCGACCGGCATACCGTCGACTTCCGCAATCACGCCGAAATGACCAGCCGTCTTCCATCCTTCGATGTAGCCCACGAGTTCGGGGTCGGAGCGGATATCGCCGGGCCGTATGCCAGGCTCGTCGTTGGAGTGGGAAGCGAAGTAGAGCATTCGCCAGAGGAAATCCACGTCCTCGGGAACGGTCCGACGGCGTCTAATCACTCGAGCACCTCTTCACACATACACCCGCGGTGCGGGGCGAAGGCCGCCGCCACCACGGCTTACACGGTCATATCCCGTTCTTAACATCATTCGAACAATGGTTATCGACACTCCCTGCGATGCCCCAGACGGAGGGGATATGAAACTAACGCAGCCGACAAACGGGACCTGGCCCAACGGAGCAGGCCAATCACCTCAACTCCCCGAGCCTCGCGCCATCTGTCAGAGCGCAGCTCATTCTCCACCCGCCTGAACCAAAGCCAGCACCAGGGTCGACTCAGTCACCCGGTGGATTCCGTAATCATTCCGGGACGCCCCGTCCCATGAAGTCTGAGAGGTGACAAGATGAAGAGACTCGTTCGAGTGCTCGGCGTGTGCACCGCACTCGTATTCGCCATGCTGCCCGGCCCGATGGCAGGCGCACAGGAGGTAACGCCTCCCACAGCGCTTGGAATCACCACGCCATACGTCGGAGTCTCGGTAAAGCCTGGTGACACCGCCAAGTTCTCTGTCGACGTTGGGGGTCCCGCCGGATCGAGGGTCTCGCTGGCTGTTGATGGTCTTCCCGACGGCTGGACGGCCGACGTCCGGGGTGGCGGCTACGAGCTCAACGAGGTCCTCCTCGACGAGACCGGCCACGTGACGGTGGATCTCGAAGTCCAGGCACCGTCCGATGCGGCCGAAGGCGACTACTCGCTGACTCTCGTGGCCAGGAGCGGGTCGGCGGTCCAGCGACTGGATCTCTCCATCTCGGTCGCCGCCAGTGCCGGCGGTGACGTGATCCTGTCCACCGACTTCCCGGACCTTCAGGGTGCGTCCGACTCGAAGTTCAGCTACAGCCTCGACCTACAGAACGGCACACCACAGGATGTCCAATTCGGTCTCAGCACGGACGGCCCTGAGGGCTGGCAGATCGACATCAAGCCGTCCGGTGAGTCACAGGCTTCCAACGTCACGGTCGGCGGCGGCGACAGCACGACCATCACCGTGGACGTGGATCCACCGGATACCACGGCGGCCGGGGACTACACGGTCGTCGCGAAAGCAGAGGGCGGGGGTGAGTCTGCAACCGTCGAACTGGGCGTTACGATCACAGGCACGTTCGACATCACACTCAACACCGCCAACGAAGTGCTGAATGTCGACGTGAACGCCGGTCAGGAGTCGACCCTCGACCTGGTCGTGGTCAACAGTGGCACGGCCCCCTTGGAGAATGTGGCGATCACTTCTACGCCGCCGTCTGGGTGGGACGTGACATTCGACACGACAGGCATCGATGTGATCGCTCCCGGCGACTCCGTCCCTGTCACTGCCACTATCACCCCTGCCGACGATGCGATCAACGGCGACTACGCCCTGACATTCTCCGCCTCGGTGCCCGAAGTGCGGGCCAGCACCGACATCCGGGCCACGGTCAAGACGTCGGCCACCTGGGGCCTGGTCGGCATCGCGGTGATAGTCCTGGCGCTCGTCGGGCTGACGATGGTCTTCCGCCGCTATGGCCGTCACTGAATCTCCTCTCATCGAGGTTGAGGGCCTGGTCAAGCGGTACGGGACCCGCACCGCCGTCGATGGAGTCGACCTCGAGGTCCGACGTGGCGAGATCTTCGGGCTGCTCGGCCCCAACGGCGCCGGGAAGACCACGACGATTCTCACCCTGCTCGGCTTGACCGAGCCGACATCCGGGAGAGTCAGGGTCTGTGGCCTCGACCCAGCGCGGGACGCAGTATCCGTCAAGCGGAAAGCCGGATACTTGCCGGACACCGTCGGCTTCTACGACAACCTCACCGCACGTCAGAACCTGCGGTACACCGCTCTGCTCAACGAGCTGGAGCGGGATGCCATGGAAGGCCGGATCGAGGAGCTACTCGAAGAGGTCGGTCTCGGTGACGAGGCAGATCTCCCGGTTGGCAAGTACTCGCGAGGGATGAGACAGCGTCTTGGGGTTGCAGACGCCATCCTCAAGGATCCCGACGTCGTCATCCTCGACGAGCCGACCGCGTCTATCGATCCAGCGGGAGTCATCGAGATCCTCAACCTGATCTCCAACCTGGCGCATCACGACGGGCGGGCGGTCCTCCTCTCGAGCCATCTGCTCAACCAGGTCCAGGAGGTCTGCGATCGCGTCGGCATCTTCGTCAATGGCCGGATGGTCGCCCAGGGGACACCGGAGAGCCTGGCCTCGGAGCTGGCCGAAGGCGGTGCCGTCTACGAGCTCTGGGTGGATGCCCCCGAGGACACGCTGCGAGAGATCATCTTCGCTGGTGACGGCGAGAAGCCGTTGAGCATGACCGTCTCCGGTCCGGGCCGTTATCGCCTCGTCCTGAGTGAGAGGGACATCTCAGGGGTGATGCGCTCGCTTATCCGCAATGACGTCGACGTGCGACAGATGAGGGATCTCGGCTCGAATCTCGACCAGATCTACCAGCGCTACTTTGCCGAGCACGAGGAGTCGGACCAATGACCGCGACAACAACTCAGGATCGGGCCACATGGGTTCGGAGCCGCCCTGGCTGGACCGTCGTCGCTCGCAAGGAGTTCGCGGATCATCTGCTGTCTGCCCGCTTTCTCGCCATGATCTCGATCCTGGGGCTCGTCGCCGTCGGCACGGTCTACGGGGCCGCCCAATCACTCGGCGACGTGGCACAGGATGCGTCGAGCTCCGGGATCGGGTTGTTCCTGAGGCTGTTCACGGTGAACGCCGACCCCGTGCCCTTCTCGTTCATCACGTTCCTCGGGTTTCTGGCGCCGATCCTCGGGATCGCCTACGGGTTCGACACGATCAGCGGAGAGGTGTCCCAGGGGACGCTCCCCCGGCTGGTCGCCCAACCGATCCATCGAGACGACGTGATCAACGGCAAGTTCGTGGCCGGGCTCGGCGCGATAGGCGTGATCATGACCACCGTGACGCTTCTCGTCGCCGGGCTCGGCATCCTCATGCTGGGCATCGTGCCCACCCCCAACGATCTCATCCGACTGGTTGTCTGGCTCATCGCCACCATGGCCTACGTGTCCATCTGGCTCGCCCTGGCCACGTTGATGTCGGTCGTCTTCCGCGGTTCCGCCACGCCGGCGGTCGTGTGTATCGGCTTCTGGCTCTTGGTGACCCTCTTCGGCGGCCTGCTGGCACAACTCGGTGCCGACGTCCTCTCCCCGGTGAGCCCGGGCGACCCGGCTTCGCCCCTGCACAACGCCCAGACCGAGCTGACCCTGTCGAGGCTGTCACCGGCGGTGCTGTACGACGACGCCTCGACCGCTCTGCTCATACCTGAGGTGCGCACGCTCGGGATCATCACCTATCAGCAGATCGACCGGGCCGTGTCCAGCTCGCTGACCGCCGGTCAGAGTGTGCTCCTGGTCTGGCCCCAGATCGTGGGGATGATGGCGCTCACGGTTGTTCTGTTTGCCGCCGCCTATATCACCTTCATGAGAAGAGAAGTGCGGGCCTGACCGGGGCCCACTCCTCGTTCCCAGCCTGTTGTGCAATGGGGCCGGGTCAGCCGGTCCCATTGCACAACAGATCGGTCATCTCGTTCTGTCGTGCAATTGAACCGGCCTGGCCTGACTCGCTGCACGACGGATGCAGGTCCATCCGGGCTCAGAGAGCGTCGAAGGTGGGTTTGAGCGCCGGGTACAGCCCCCGATAGAGGGCGTGCCTGTCGGCGTAGAAGCCAGCGTCCTCACCAGGTTTGGCGGCAGGCACGACCTCCACCGCGCGATTGACCGCCTCCTCGACCGTGGCATGCATGCCGGCTCCCACCGCAGCCAACAGGGCGGCGCCGAAGGCGGCGCCCTCTTCGGTCTTCACCGTGACGATCTCGGTGCCGAGGACGTCGGCCAGGATCTGGCGCCAGAGGGTGCTGCGAATGCCACCTCCCGATGCCCGGATGGCTCTAGGAGGTGGGACACCGGCCGCCACCATCAGGTCGAGCCCGTCTCTCAGGCCGAACGCCACACCTTCCAGGACGGCCCGGGTGAGATGACGCAGGTCGTGCCCCACCGTCAGGCCTACGAAGGCCCCACGGGCGAGTGGGTCCGGGTGCGGGGTGCGCTCGCCGGTGAGATATGGCAGGAAGAGGAGCCCCTCACTTCCGGCCGGCACTTGGCCGGCTCCCTCGTCGAGACGGTCGAACGACGTCTCGGGCGCCACCGCATCGCGCAGCCAGCGGAGGCTTCCCGCCGCCGAGAGCATCACGCCCATCATGTGCCAACGACCGGGCACGGCATGACAGAAGGCATGCACCCGGCCCTCGGGCTCGATGGCCGGCCCGTCTGACG
>JBAVPF010000048.1:0-14440 GCA_049692815.1 Acidimicrobiia bacterium | reverse complement strand
CCGGTGGTACAGGGTGGTGGCCGTGGAGGGACGGTCCATGTCCCCGACCATCGAGCGCGGTGATCTCCTGTTCTTCATGAGACCCGACCACGTAGAAGTCGGAGACATTGTCGTGTTCGAGGCCGATGGCTCGGTGGTGACCCACCGGGTCGTCGCCATCGATGACGACGGGGGCTACGTGACCCAAGGTGATGCCAACCCCAGCCCCGATCGTTGGGGACCCGGCGAGATCAGAATCGTCGGTGAGTACCTCTTCAAGATCCCGGTCGTCGGGAACCTGTTCTCACACGGGTCGGGCGCCTACTTGACGGATTCCGACGCGATCCCGGTCCGCGTCGAGTCAGAAGTACCGCCCTCTCCGTGAACCGGTCTCACCACACTTCGGGGTGGACCACCTCGTCGAAAGGTCTTCGCGCTGGTTTCAGCACAGGCTTCAGGGGTCTGTCGCCCGGATAGCCGAGACCGAACAGCCAGGTGAGACGTAGATCCGGGGGCAGCTTCAGTATCCGGGCCGCGAGCTCGTAGTCTTCGACCGAGGCGTGCCGGCTGCCGATCCCGAGATCGGCGGCGGCGATCATCATCGACATGACCGCCTGGCCGAGATCGAAGTTGATCGAGCCATTCACTCTCAGGTCCTCGCTGAAGGGTGCCACGACACCCACGGCGACGGGAGCGTCGGCTATGTGTGCTGCGCCACGCCACACTCGCGACAGCTCGCTCAGTCGCTCCCGATCCCTGACGACCACGAAATCCCACCGTTGGGAATTGCGTGACGAGGGGGCTCGGCGGCCGGCCTCGAGGATCTGATCGAGTTTCTCGTCCTCGACAGGCTTCTCGGCGTACTCACCGATCTTCCGCCTGGAGAGGATTGCTTCGAAGGTCTCCATGCCCCCGAGTCTACGAACCGGGGCATCGGCGACATACAGCAGAGACCCCGTCAGGCCGATAGATCATCGGTGAACCCGCTTCGAAGAGAAGCCCAGCGACCCCCGAAGTGGCTGCTCGTCATGAGCACGATCACCTGGTTCCTCGCGCTCTCGTTCCTCATAGCGGGGATCGCGCACCAGGTGGACGCCAGCCGGCCGGTGGGAGAGGGTGACGTGTTTCTCGCCGACGTTGCAGCGGCCGACGACATCATCGCCAAAGCCGGGACGCTCGACGAGGGGGTGAGACACGCCCGCAACAGCCTCGACGTCGAGGCTGTCTCGGTGGTCGGCCCCGACGCCGCAGTTGTGGCCTCCACGTCGAGCAGTCTCACCGGCAGGCCGCTGGACAATGTCTTTCTGCTGTCGGCCATCGACTCTCGTCGTTTCGCAGCCCTCGCCACAGCATCGAACGTCGGCATCGAAGTGGACGGCATCACCGAGTGGCCGGCCGGGTCGGTGCTGTACGAGGTCCTTTCCCCGATGCCCGACGGGACGTCCTCCCTCCTCATCCACTACGACGTGGCCGACCTCCTGTCGCGTCGTGCCCAACCCGGTGACGTCACCCCGCTGACCGTGCAACTGCTGGCTCTAGGCGCCATCTTCGGTCTTCTCGGCGCAGGCCTCCTGGTTGGTCATTCCCGTGCCACGAGGCGCTACCGGGAGCTGGCAGTCGAGTCGGACTTGCTCAGGGCCCATTCCGAGCAACTCGCCTCCAAGAACATCGAGTTGGCCGAAGCGAGACGGTCTGCCGAGCGCGCGCTCACCCTTGCCGAGGAGAAGATGCGAATCCGATCCGATTTCGTGCTGATGATCAACCACGAGCTTCGCACGCCACTCACCGCCGTGGTCACCGGCGCTGACGTGATCAGGAACGGGAACCTGGGCCACGACGAACGAGACGTGGTGCTCGACGACATGATCACGAGTGGTCACCGCCTACAGGAGATCATCGACCAGATACTGGCAGTGGCCCGGATTGAGAACCGGGGCCTCTCCTATGTGATGAAGCGGGTCCCGGTCCAGGAGGTCTGTGAGGTGGTCGACGCTGTGGTGAGGCCCGACGAGGATGGCGCGCGCACGTGGGTGAACACGGACGTGAGGACCCTGGCGCTCGTCGTCAACTCCCTCGTCGACAATGCGAAGACCCACGGAGCGAGCAACGTGGACATCGTCTGCTCCCGCACGGCGATGATCGGGCCCATGTGTGAGATGGGCGAGCGGCCCGAGAGCGCGATATTCATATCCGTGACCGACGACGGGCCCGGCATCGACCCCGCGTTCCTGCCTCGCGCTTTCGAGAAGTTCGAGAAGAACAGCTTCAGCTCGGGGACGGGACTTGGCCTCTACATGGTCCGGTTGATGGTCGAGGCCTTGCATGGCTCGATCGCCGTCCGCACCTCACCGGAAGGAACGACTTTCCAGATCGGCCTGCCGGCCGGAGTCGAGACCCGGACGATGGAGTCGGTGTGAGGCGTCGCTTGGCCGTGTTGGCCCTCAGCGGATTCATCACCTTGCTGCTGACCGCATGCGATGTGTCCACAGACGCCGAAGTCACGGTGCAACTGGCCGAATTCTCCGTGACCGCCCCGAGAACCTTGCCGGCCGGGAGTGGCCGGATCGAGATCGACAACGTCGGCGAATTCACCCACACGCTGGTCGTCACCGACGCAAACGGAGAGGTGGCCGCGGCAACGGGTCTGATCCCTTCAGGTGACACCGCCTATCTCGACATCGACCTCGAGCCGGGCACCTATTCGTTCACCTGCCGCATCGTCGCTCAGGACGGTGAAGGCAATCTCATCGACCATTACGAAGCGGGCATGAACGCCGCGGTGGAAGTGGCGGGCTAGATCTCGTCGGCCGCGGTCCGGCGACCACCGTCGAAGCTGGAGAGGGCCTTGCGTATGTCGACCGCTCCCTCTCCGGCCGTCGTGCTCGGCTCGTCGTCGGGAAGCGAGAAGTTCTCGCCGGGCACGCGAACACTCAGTGTCGTCCCGTACCGGTATTGACCTGAACGCGAGCCGCCCGGCCGCGGAGATGGCTTGACGTCTTCAGGATGACCGGCCGGCCGATCCGCCACGACGGAACTTCCGACCAGCGGAGCGAAAACACGCTCGAGGAACTCCTCGACGCCCATCGGGGCAGGCTCTTCCGGCGCCGGCTCACCGACCTCGAGGGGAGCATCCCCTTCGTATCGGCTCAGGTCGATGGTTGTGCTCCGCTGTCTCGGCTGGGTTGGGCGGGCGCTCGCCACGGCCATGTCCTGCGCGGGAGGGGTGCTCTCGGCGAAGACCCTTGGCTCCGGGGGAGTGCGCTGAGCCGTGAGACGATTGACAAGACGTGCGGGCAGACTGGCGCGAGCCGTGGTTCCCGGCATGCCAGGCACCAGACGTACCTGGATCCCGTGTCTGGCGGCGAGACGTGCGACGAGTTGTATCCCGAGCCGGGGCTCAGGCCCTCCGATGTGGACCTTGGAGTCCTCCAGAGCGCGGTTGAGGGCACTCATGAGATGCTCAGAGATCCCCACACCCTCGTCTGAGACCGAGATGAGGTAGTCGTCACGCTCGAAGAGGCCGGACACTCGCACCTTGTCGCCTGGGCCCGAGAACGAGAGGGCATTGTCGACCAGCTCGGCCACGAGCTGAGCCAGCCCGCTCACCGCCTCCGTTGCTATCTCCGCCGGCTCCAGCGTCACCAACTCGACCCGCGAATCATCTGCGTTGGCGAGTGCGATCTCGATGAGCTCGTCGACCTTCATCGAGCAGACCCTAACCCTGGGGATGGGCCCCAACCAAGGACCCCCGGGTCGGCATGGCGCCCCGTTTCCACCTGCCTCCTCTGTGGAACTTGGAGGCCCGGCCGCGACGGGAAAGACACGGGTGACAGGAGGGGTGGCGATAAGGTTCCCGGCATGTCTGCGGGCCGCGACGATGGTCGGGGGCGCCGGTTGTTCTCGGGCATGAGGCCCGGGCTCGACGAGCGGTCCTATTCGATGCGGCATCGCCTTGCTCTCGTCGTTCTCTGGGCCCACGTGCCATTGCTCGCCGCGGTCGGTCTGGTGTTCGACATGCCGGTCGTGGAGGTCCTCGCCGCTTCCGTCGTTCTCGTCCTCCTCGCCATGAGCGGGACCTTTGCCAGCGGCCGGACCACCGCCTCCAACCTGGTGACCATCGGGCTGATCACCGCAGCCGGCACCCTCGTCTACTTCACAGGTGGGCTCGCGGTGGCCCAGTTCGATTTCCTGCTGATGATCACCGTCATTTCCTTCTACAGCGACTGGAGGCTGCTCGCCCTGGGTGTCGTCTACGTCACCGCATACGAGCTGAGTGTGGATCTCGCCCCGCGGGCCGGACCAGGGTCGGGCATGGCGATCGAAGCGGTCTGGTGGTCGGTGATCTACTCGACGGCGGTCCTTCTCCTGGCCCTCCTACTCATGGCCGGATGGCGTATCAACTCCAGAGCCGGCATCATCGAAGGAGCCGTCGGAGAGCAGTTTCGACTGGCATTCGCGGTCGCGCCGGCCGGGATGGCCCTCCTACGCCCCTCCGGCGAGTTCATCGAGGTGAACGAGGCTTTCGCCGGGCTGCTGGGCTACGACTCCGGCCATTTCGTCGATCTCAACATCCGCACGATCGTCCATCGCGACGACCTGTCCGAGCTGGGCAAGGCCTGGGAGGAGATGGGAAACGGAGACGCCCACAAGGCCGAGGGCTGGATGCGTTGCCTCACCTCTTCGGGACGCACTCTCTGGGCGAGCCTCTCGCTTGCACTGGTGCCGTGGGCACCGGATCGGCCCGCCATGGTCGTACTCGGACTGGAGGACGCAGGTCGGGCCCACCACGCCGAGAAGAGGCTGGAAGAGCTCATCGCCGGAAAGGATGAGTTCGTGGCTGCGATCGGGGACGAGCTGCGCGTCCCTATCGGGTCGCTGATCGACCTCACCTCGCTCGAGACGGAGGCGGGCGATCCGACGATGCGGCGCATCGGAGCCCACGCCCGTGAGATCTCCTCCGTTGTCGACGATCTCGTCGTGTCCGCCCGCTTCGATGCCGGCGCCGTCTCCGTGATGCCTCGCTTCATCGATTCGGCGGCGCTGTGCCGCGAGGTGCTGTCAGATCTCGCCGAGCCAGCTGCGGTCACGGCGGAAGTCCGGCCCCTCTCGGCCTGGGCCGACCCCAAGCTGGCCCACCAGATCGTCAGCGGCCTGGTCAACAATGCCCTCCGCTACGGCGGCTCGAGGGTGGTGCTTCGCACGGTGACATCCGGGCCGGACACGGTCATCCAGGTGATCGACGACGGGCCGGAGATTCCCCGCAACGAGCGTGACCGCATCTTCGCCAGCGACCTGCACAACGGCCGGCCGGGGACGTCCCCGGCATCGGTGGGCCTCGGCCTCACCGTCGGCCGTCGGCTGGCGCGAAAGATGGACGGTGACATCGTGTACCGAAGAACCCAGGACCACAGGAACGTCTTCGAGTTGCGCCTCCCCTCCGACCAGCTCACCCGGATCGGCCGCCCACTCGCCTATCACGACGAAGACCGGCTGGGCGTCTCCGCCTGAGGTCTACTCAGGCGGCGGGAGTTCCACTCACGGCGCGATCGAGAGCATGCTCCACCAGGGTCACCAACGTCCTCTGCACGTCGACCCGGACCCTGGCATCGCAATAGAGAACCGGCACGTCACGACCAACCCGTAGGGCGTTGCGCACCTCCTCGATCCCATGGAGACGTCGACCGTCGAAGGTGTTGATCGCCACCACGAATGGCGTGCCGCGACGTTCGAAGAAATCGATGGCGGCGAAACACGCCTCGACCCGCCTCGTGTCGACGAGAACCACTGCCCCGATTGCCCCACGGGCAAGCTCGTTCCACATGAAGTGGAAGCGATCTTGGCCGGGTGTGCCGAACAGATAGAGAACCAGGTCGTGCTTGAGGCTGATGCGCCCGAAGTCCATCGCCACCGTCGTCGTGGTCTTGGTGCCGTCATCGAACAAATCGTCCACACCGGAACTGGCATCCGTGATGATGGCCTCACTGCGCAATGGCTCGATCTCGGAGATCGCGCCGACAAAGGTGGTCTTGCCCACTCCGAAACCACCCGCCACGACGATCTTGACCGGAGTCAACCGGCTACCCCTAGAGCGACTTGATTCCATCGAGGACCTTGTTCAGCAGTTCGGTGTACTCCGCCTTGTCCCGGTCGGGAGAATCCAACGGCGGATCGGTGACGGTGACCGCGCCCCTCTCGCGAAGGTCGGCGACCAGCACCCGAACCACCCCGATCGGCACCTCGAGCAGGGCGGCCAGCTCGATGATGGCCGTCTCCCGTCGGCTCAACTCGATGATCTCCACCGACTCCCATCGATATCGCCACTTGGCCCGCAGACCTTCGATGGTCGCCGCCACCAGGGCCTCCAGTGCGATGACGGGACCCTCGGCGCCGGTGCGGCCGCCGGTGAGGGTGTAGGGGCGGACGATGCGCCCACCCACCGCCGGAGCGGGCGGCGCGGGCAGGCTCATTCAGCCTCGACCAGGAGAGACTTCAGCTCCTGGCGGACGTCGGCGGTCAGGCTGTCCCCGACCCGTTGCACGAAGATCGACATCTCGAACGCGATCGCTCCCATGTCGATCTCCTTCTCGGTCAGACAGCAGATGAGCGAGCCATCACGAATCCCGGTGACGAACAACCACCCCCGCTGCATCTCCACGATCACATTGGAGACAGGCCCGGCCCCGAAGCGGCCGGCGGAACCGTAGGCGAGACCGATCATGCCGGATGCCACTGCGGCGAGTCTCTCGGCCGTCTCCCTGTCGACTCCGTCGGACTTGGCCAGTGCCAGACCGTCCGATGACACGACCACCGCCTGCTTTATCCCCGGGACCGTCTCACACAGACGACCCAGGAGCCAGTTCAGGTTGCCGGCTGCGCTGGCGATGGTCATGACGGATCCTCCAGATCGGCTTGGTCCTCTTCTCCGGCGGAGGCAGCGGCACGACGGCCCCGCTCATAGGCGGTCAGAGCCGATTTGATCCCGGTGTCGCCCTGGCCGGCACTCGGAGGCGACGAGACGTCTCCACCGTAGGAGCCGCCCGTCTCGCGAACCGGTAGCGACCCTGCCGGCTCCTCGATTCCGGGGTCCGATGTGGTGAGGTCGATGACCCGGTCAGGACCCTCGGCGTCAGAGGCGCCATGGCTGCCGGCCGCCTGACTCAACACGTACTCTCTGGTGGCGACGTCGGCATACTCGGCGGCGGCCGGCTTGGAGGCGGTGCGTGCGGTGTACGGCCTCCCCGAGCGGTCCGCCCAGTATTCGGGCTCCTCTTGTTTCACCACTTCCAGGTGGTCACGCGGGATCGTCACCTTGGCCGAGAGCCCGGGGACACCCCTCATCAACTCCACCGTCACGCCATGCCGGTGTGCCAGCTTGGCCACCACGTACATGCCCATGGTCGGCTCCACACTGAGACCGAGTGCGGGGGGTTTGGCCAGGATCCGGTTGAGCTCGGACAGCCGTGCCTCGGAGATGCCGACTCCGCGATCGGAGACGGTGAGCTGATATCCGCTGGTGTCGAAGAGCCCGGTGACACGCACGGTCTCCGACGGTGGTGAGAACTGGATGGCGTTCTCCAACAACTCGGCGAACAGGTGGGCCACGTCGGTGACCGCCCCGCCACTGAGCTTTGCCGGCTCCAGGGCGACGACGTCGATCCTCTGGTACTCGTCCACTTCGCCTACCGCGGCCCGGACCACGTCGGCCATGTCCGTGGTCTTGGACCACATCCGAGGCGACTCCGATCCGGCCAGGACCAGGAGACTCTCCGCATTGCGCCTCATGCGCGTGGCCAGATGGTCGAGTTGGTAGTACCCACCCAGCGTCTCGGCGTCCTCTTCCCTGGACTCCAGCTTGTCGAGCAGGGCGAGTTGGCGGTCGACGAGCGAGCTGTTCCGTCGGGCGAGCGTGGCGAAGATGCCCGACACGCCGAGCCGGAGTGTCTCCATCTGACGGCCTGCGACCTCTTTCAGGGATGCGTGGAGCTCACCAAAAGACCTCGCCAGGTCGCCCACCTCGTCCCCTCGGTTCACGTCGAGCAGAGGCGGCCGAATATGCGACGGATCGGCGTCGGGGGTACGAAGGGCATCGAGCAACTCGGTCAAGTCACGGGTGGCCACCGTGCGGGCGGCCGCCGAGACGCTCTTGACGTCGCGTGACATGGAGCGGGCGGTCAGGTAGATGCCGAGGAGGGAGCCAACGGTCACCACGCCGACTACCACTGCGACGACGATTGCCCATATGTCGTTGGCCGAGAACTCGCCGGTGGTGTCCGACGAGACCAGGTTCCAGGCCAGGAGGAGACCGGTCAGCAGGGAGACGACGGCGATCGGAAGTGTGAAAAGGGTCAGTCTGGTGGGGATGCTCCACTGCCTCATGCCGTGTTCCTTCTCGTGGTGATCCCCGGCGCCCTCACTGGTCATCGATTCGACGTTACAAGGGGGAAACCCCGACTCTTGGGAGCGTTTCCGCGAAATTCGCCGCCCCCACGGGACCGACCGGCTACTGGTAGTTGAGGTTCAGCGACTCCCAGGAGCGCTTGATCACACCGTCGATGGCGCGCAATGCGCAGAACACGCCGATGACCGAGAACACGAAGACGAGAGCGGGCGCGACATCGTTCGACGACGCAGAAGCCGCCGCCACGATTCCCGTCGACAGGACGAGAGCCGCGACATAGCGCCAGGATCGAACGGCGTGCCGGCGTCTGATCTCGGCCCGCTCGACACGTGCCTTCAACGCCCGCAGAGAGCCCGAGGTCATGACGATGGTGGGGATGTCTTCGCCGTCCCGACGCCTGGAACAGACCCAGAGCCCTGGTGCGGCGAGCTCGATCTGGTATGCCCCGGCATACCAGCCGCTTCTCCGCTTCATCCAGTTCAACCGGCTCATGCGAACAACAACGATTCTAGTTGGCCGACCACGGCCGGCGCGTCGCCTCGAGTCTTTTGTGCAGCCCTGCAGGCTCAGCCGGTCAGATTGCACCGCAGGTGGAGCCTCCGGATGTGTTGTGCAACCTTGCAGGCTCAGCCGGTCGGATTGCACGGCCGATGACGTGCCTCTAGCGCCGCCAGCGGCCGAGATCCGGGTCGGTCTGACGTGCCCGCACCCTGACGGTGAAGATGGAATCGCCGGACAGGATCCCTCCCCTGCCGAAGAGCCTCCCGTACTGCCAGTTCGACAATCCCAGCTCGGGGGTGTTGAGGGCATATTGGCCGTCCACCCACCGGGTGAACCCCGTCCCCACGAAGGGGGCGTCGATCAGATCGAAGAAGCGTCGGTGCTCGTCGCTGTCCTCGGACACGAGACTCGCCCCGAAACGTGGGCTCTGCTCGTTGAAGAGTCGGATCGCCGTTTCGACGTCGGGGACGATCGTGAGCGTCACCTCGGGGCTCTCCTCCCACTCCCATTCCACGCCGAGCTGGTCATCACCGATCACCTCGGTCCTCGGCTCGGTGACCGTCCCCGATGCCCTGACTATCTGGGCGTCTTCGAACCACTCGTCGGGAATGAGGGCTCTCGCGCTCTCGGTTATGTGAAGCTTCGACGTGGCTTCGCGATACTCGCCTGCCCGATGGAGGGCCTGCAGGAGCTCCGGGACGAGGTCCCCGCCGCGGGAGGCCACGATGCAAACCGTGTTGAGCGTGTTGCAGACCTTGCGATCGAGCGAGTTGAACACGGCGGCACCGAACTCCCAGGCCTCGGCGGACTCGGCGGCGACTATCCAGGCGCCTCCGGTCCCGTGGAGGCTCACTGGCGTCCCGGTCTGCCGGGCCACAGCACCCAGTTGGGACACTGCCCGGCCCGATCCGCGTGCCACGGCGAGACCCAATCGCGGATCCGAGAACATGGCCCACCCGGCAGCCCGAGACGGGCTGTCCACAAGCGACACGGCACCTGGTGGCATCCCGGAGTCGTTCAGTGCGGGGACGAGCGCATGATCCATGATCGCCCGGGCCGTCCCCAGCGCATCGGAGCCGATCCTGAACACGACCGTGTTCCCGCCGGCGAGCACACCGGTGGCGTCGGCGAAGACGTTGGGCCGTCCCTCGAAGACAAAGCCGACCACCCCGAGGCCGGAGCGGACGAGGTCGAGAAACCACCCGTCGTGCTCGACCCGGCGAATGGAGGCGTCTTTGATGCCAATGGCGCCGACCCATTGGAGAAGCCCGTCCACCATGTCCTGACGCATGGCGTCGCCGAGGGCGAGGCGGGTCGTCGATCTTCCCTTGCCGGCAGCGGCCGCCACGTCGGCGTCGTTGGCCTCGCGAATCGGGGCAAAGGAGTCGTCATCGGAGAGGTAGCCGGCGAATGCCTCGTAGAAGGTGGTCAGTTGACCCCGTGTCACCCCACCCATGGCCGAGAAGGCATCGACGGCAGCATCGATCGCGGCACCTGCGGTCTCCCATTCCCCGCCGGGGATGTGGAGGAGATCTCCCGTGTCCTGGACGACGACGAGGCGGTCACCTTCGGCGAACGCCGCGGCCAGGTCGTCATCGACCTGGGTGACACGATTGCCCCCGTAGACGATGGGCATGCCCGGCTGGAGACTGGAGAGGATTCCGTCCACGCGCCAATCCTATGTCAGCACCACGAGATCGTCCCTATGGATGACCTCGCTCCCGGCCACGGATGTGTGCTGACCCCTGGCAGCGGCGATCTCGACCGAGGAGAGTGCGCTCAGGCCCTTGGCTATCAGGTCGCTGCCATTGCGAACCTCGATGGCGGCACCGGCACCGAAGGAGCCGTCCACCCCGGTGACGCCGGCCGGGAGCAGGGACTTGCCACCGTCGCGCAACGCCCTGGCAGCACCGTCATCGACATCCACTCGGCCCTCGGCGGGTGAGCCGAAGGCGATCCACAGCTTGCGGGCGGACAGCCCTGACTCGCGAGGACTCACCCAAGTGCCCACCTCTTCGCCCGCAAGGGCGCGCACCACGACGTCCGGCTCGGAAGCCTGGGCCACGACGGTCGGGATGCCGGACCAGGCGGCCATCTGCGCGGCGGCCACCTTGGTCGCCACCCCACCCGACCCGAACGCACCGCGCCTGGTGTTGCTGCGAAGCTCGTCGAGGATCTCGTCCGTATGGCGAACCGCGGTGAGCAGCTCGGCATCCGAGGACATCCACGGGTCGCCCGAGAAGATCCCGGGAGTGTCGGTGAGGATCACCAGCATCCCGGCTCCGACCAGGTGGGAGACGATGGCGGCGAGCTGGTCGTTGTCGCCGAACCGCACCTCGTCGACGACGACGGTGTCGTTCTCGTTCACCACCGGGACCACACCGAGCGACAACATGCGCTCGAGCGCCTCTCTGGCGTGCAGGTATTGATCGCGACGGGCAAGGACGTCCCTGGTCAACAGGACCTGGCCGACCTGCCGCTCCCGAGCGCCGAAAGCCGATGAGTACATTGCCATCAGCCGGCTCTGCCCGAGAGCGGCGGCCACCTGCAACCCGGGAACGTCCTTGGGACGCTCGGCCAGGCCCATGACCGGCACGCCGGCCGCGATGGCGCCGGAGGTCACCAGCACGGTTGGATGCCCGGCGGACCAGGCCGCCTCCACGTTGGCCACCACGCGCTCGATGGCATCGGGATCGATGCCCGGGCCCTGGCTGGTGAGACTCGAAGTCCCGATCTTCACAACCAGGGGTGTGTTGGGTGTGGCCCGCTTTCTCATCGGAGCGAAGACGGTACTAGCGGCTCGACAACACCCCGAAGGCACCATGTTGAGCCCGTTCTATGAAGTGGATCAGATCTTGGGGACTCTGAAACCGGACTTCTGGATCACGAAGTCGCGTGACTCGTCGGCCGCCCGCTTCACGGCGTCCCAATCCACATGAAGCAGCACCCCGTCCCGTTTCATCACCCGGCCGGCGATGATCACGGTGTCGACGTTGCTGGTGTCCATGCCGGCCACGATCGCGGTCACCGGGTCGTTGATCGGTGTCACGTTGAGCCGATCGGTCCGAAGCATGACCACGTCGGCCTGCTTGCCCGGCGTGAGGCTCCCCGTCTTGTGATCGAGGCCGTTTGCCTTGGCTCCGTCGACCGTGGCGTAGGTGAGCACCTCGCGGGTCGTCACCGGCTCCTTCTCCAACAGGGTTGCCCGGGCACGCTGCAGTGCCAGGACCGAGCGCATCTGGTTGAACATGTCACCCGGGACGTTGGTCTCCACGTCGACGCTGAGACTGGGACGCAGACCCCTGTCCAGGAACTTCTGGATCGGGGGCATGCCATGGCCCATCATCATCTCCACCGGCGATGCCAGCGAGACGGTCCCACCGGTGTCCACGATCATCTGGATCTCGGTGTCGTTGAGTGTCGTGCAGTGGATGTAGGTGGTGTCGGCGCCGAGCAGGCCGGCCTCACCCATCTCCTGGAGCTTGGAGTCGAGGCCATAGCTGCCCACCCCGACATGGGTCGAGATACGGGCATCGGCCTCCCTGGCCAGCTTCCAGTGGTCACGTGAGATCTCGAAATCGGTGAATTCCGGGCCCGGTGCGGCGAGGGCCAGCGTGAGCATCTGGTCCTTCGTCGAGAAGTGCTCGGTTGCCGCCCGGACGAACCACGACGGCTGTCTCTCCTCCCACTTGCCCCACCAGGGGAAGCCATAGGCGAAGACCGCACGCATCCCGGAGTCCCTCAAGGCCTGCACCACCGCATCGGTGTGGGCCGGGGACCCCTGAATGTGTGACCAGTCGAGGAGTGTCGTGATCCCGGCGTCGATCGCTCCCAGCGCCGAGACCAGGTTGCCCACGTATGCGTCTTCTGGCCGGAAGGCCGGTGCCAGCTTGTGCAACACGAATGAGATGTAGCTGGTTCGCCCCTCGAGGGGCACGTCGGTGCCTATGTTGCGGAGCACGCCTTCCCAGATGTGACGGTGGGTGTCGATGAACCCCGGCAGGACGATCATCCCGGTGGCATCGATGATCTCGGCGTCCCCACCCGCGCTCAGGTTACGCCCGACCTGGACTATCCGGTCGTCTTCGATCAGCACGTCACCAACGGCCAGCTCTCCGATGGACGGGTCCATGCTCAGGATGGTCCCGCCCTTGATCAACTTTCGACCGGTGGGGGGAACGGCGAAGTTCGGGGCTCCCGGGTAGAAGTCGGGGATCTCGGCGCCCAGGGCGACCCGGCTCCCCAGGACGAGGCGGCGAGCCCTTCTGAAGTTCCGCTTCACCAATTCCTTGAGATCGCCGACCTGGAACAGGATGATCCCGAGAAGGACCAGGACGCCGATGATCATCTGGCCGTCGGCCGTGGAAAGGCCCAGGTAGGGCAGGACCGTGATGATGAGGGCGAGGAGGACCGACGCCACCGTGCTCCCGGCGAAGGTGGCCCGGCCGCCCGCCAGTGAGGCCCCACCCAGCACGGCAGCCGTGATGCTGTTCAGGGCATATGGCGCGCCGACCTGAGCGTTCCCGGTCGGTGATCGCGCCATCACGAAGAAGGACGCCGCGGCGGCCAGCAGACTCGCCAGCAGGAGGGCGCGCACCCGCAGCCAGTTGGTCCTGATCCCACCCCTCTTGGCCGCACGCTCGTCGTATCCGACCGCACGGACCCGAAGACCGGATCCGGATGCGTGGAGCCACACGTCGAGAAGCCCTGCCCCGGCGACGACGACGACGAAGGCTATGGGGACGGGCCCGATGCTCGCCTTGAGGAACGAGACCAGGTCACCGCTGATGATGCCCTGCGCCGTCGGGCGCAGGGTCAGGGAGATTCCGTCGAGGATCGAGAGGGTGGCCAGCGTGGCGATGATCGAAGGGATCTTCACGCCGCGTATCAGGCCGGCGTTGACCAGACCCAGGGCGATGCCGGCCCCGAGGATCACACCCACTCCGATCATGATCTCGCCGAACGTGGCGTCTGCTCCGATCAGGAACGAGGCGACGACGACGCCGAGGCCGATCATGGCGCCGACAGAGAGGTCGAGATAGCCCACGAGGATGGCGTGTGTCTGCGCTATCGCCGCCACGGCGAGGGGCAACGCCAGCAGGAGGATGTTGGTGATGTTGGTCGCGTTGAGGAAGCCCTCGAAGCGCCGGTTCGTGTACCAGAGCAAGCCCAGGATGAGGAGGATCTGCAGGGCCACCGGCATCCAGAGGCGGAATCGGACGACCTTGCGCCACTTGTTCTTGTCCCGGGCGTTGCGCAGGACCTTGCGCCACAGCTGGCGTGCCGCCTCGACGCGGCTCACCGCGGTGTATTCGCTGCTCATGCGTTGCCCGACCCCGTCGGTGATTTGGGCATCGCCACCCCGAGCGGCGATCGGGCCGCCTTGGACATGCCCGGGCCGCGCACGATGGCCTCCACGATGCGCACCTCGTCGAGCTCGTCGCCCGGTATCTCCTCGACGACGGTGCCACGCGACATGACCAGCACGCGGTCACAGAAGCCCGACAGCTCGATGGGGTCACTCGACTTGACCAGAAGCGCTGCACCCGCAGAGCTCCGAGC
>JBAVPF010000047.1:0-2528 GCA_049692815.1 Acidimicrobiia bacterium | reverse complement strand
CTGGGAGACCCGGCCCGGGTCCGTCAGATCGTGCGCAACCTCGTCAGCAACGCCGTCCGCTACGGCGGGAACACCATCGAAGTGACAACTCACACGGCCGGCAACGTCGCCGTGCTCGAAGTCCGTGACGACGGTGAGGGCGTGGCGGAAGACGAGAGGGAGAAGATCTTCGAGGCCTACGGCCAGGCCGAAGGGTCGAGACGGATCTCAGAGTCGGTGGGTCTCGGTCTCAACGTGTCCAGGAACCTGGCACGGCTCATGGGCGGAGACCTCGACTACGGGTACAACGACGGCTGGTCGGTGTTCTCACTGCGGCTCCTCCGCTTCAGCGAGGAAGACCAAGAGGCCATGTCCGACGACGCCTCGCTGGTGGTCTCGCTGGGTGGAGCCGAGTAGTCCTCAGTCGTACACACCGACGAGAAACGTCTCGCCTTCGACGACGACACACAGGAACGCGCCGACAGAGGTGACGATCTGATAGCGATCCGAGTTGGGCTCACCGAGCCACCATCTGCCACTCAGACGCCACGGGCCGCTCCAGGTGAGGACAGGCTCCCATCTCGACCCGAGCCGGATCCGGGAAGGCATGCCGTCATCCCACTCGATCCCGATGGGACGGGGCTCGGGGTGCACCAGGGCAGGAGAAGGGCCCGGAGTCGTGCCCGGCCACGGGGCGGTGGAATCGAGCTCCTCGTCCCTCTCCGGCTCCCCCCAACGTGACCAGACCACCCTCTCGGCAGGCATCCGGCCACCCTGGGACCGCGCGCTGAGAACACCGTCGGGGCCCAGTATCGCCTGGGCCCGGGCCAGGGCGCGCTCGGCCTCGACGATCGAGGACTCATCGGTGAGCAGCCCGAGCTGACGGCCCTCGCCCGACAGATCGTCGGGGAGGATCTCCATGACCGCAATGCCCCCCGGTATCCCTGCCGTCTCCACCCAGGCTCGGAGCTGCCAGCCGATCCGATCAGCAAGTGCATCCTCTGTGAACGGGTCGGCGGAGCGCCACACCCGTGCCCTCTCCACCCCCGTCGCCGACCCCACCGTGATCGTCACCGTGTGGGGAGCCACCCCTGCCGCCCGCAGTCCCCGCATGAGCTTTCCGGCCAGGTTCCTGCCCGCATAGAACACCGTCTCCAGGTTCTCCAGAGGGTCCTCGAACGACATCCGCGCCCCGAGCTCGGCCGGGATCTCACGCGGCATAGCGACCCGATCCTCCCCGCTGGCCAGACGATGGGCGACCAGACCCGGCTGGCCGAAGCGGGAGGCCAGTGTCTCCCTGGGCAGACCGGCGAGGTCACCGAGTGTCGCAATGCCAAGCCAACGGAAGGTGTCGATCATCTCGGTGCCGCCCATCGACTCGCGGAGAGTCCCCAGATCGAGACGTGACAAGAAGCCGATCGTGTCTTCCACGATCAACGGGTGGCCACTGCTCGCGCTCGCCGCTGCCCATCGCGCCGCGAAGGGGCCGTCGGCGACACCAATGAGAGCCTCACCGCCAGTGCGTCCGCCCATCAGCCGATCCAGCCCCTTGCCCACCTGACGTGCCACCTCCTTCTCACCGCCGTAGAAACGGGAGGCGCCATCGGTGGGCACGAAGAGCAGACCGGGCCCCACCACCTCCACACGTGGCACCAGATCCTCGACAGCGGTGACGACGAGCTCGAATCGCCGGGTCTCGTCTGCCATGTCACGGAGCATCACAGTGGCGAAGGGAGCCAGAGCCTCCGCCTCCCGGCGTGGCATGCCCAGGGAGACGCCGGCGTCGAGAACCTCGGCGGTGGCCGCGGTGACACGGTCGTCGACGATCAGCAGTGGCTCATCCAACGGTGCGTCTGGCCTGGTCAACGACCACATCGGAAACCACACGCACATCGTCCGTACCTTCATCCTCGACCTCGAAACGTCTCGTCGTCCCTGCCGCACCCTTTCCACTCGCCTCGAGGAGCAGACGACGTCTCGTCAGCTTCCCATGACCCGAGTTGGCGCCCTCCCAGGTGACACCGAGAGCACGCAAACGCAGAAATGCCACTCCCCCGGGCAGACCGCCGCCCATCGACCTCAGGGCAACGGCCACCCGACGCGCCCTCGTCAGGGCGGCGAGACGTCTCAGGTCGCTCTCCCTGACCCCGGCGGGGACCTCGGCATACATGGCCCTCACCCCCTCCAACAGCGCCGCGGTGACCTTTGGCCACAGACTGCTGTCGGCACAACGGACCACGATGAGACGCTCGGCGAGCACACCCGTCTCCCAGGCCGCTTCGGGCGAGATCCAGCCTCTCGAGTCGAGTGCGACGACGGTGGCGCGTCGTGAGTGGGGTGCGAGCAGCCTCAGCCCGAGACGGGTCAGCCCCGCACCCGGCACACCGGTCAGCTCCGTGATGTGCCCGGGGCGAAGCTCCAGGAAGTCAGGACCCTCACGCCCGACCGCCGACGGCGCGGCGACATCGGCAGCGGTGACACCCTCGATTCCCAATCTGACTCCAATCTGAGGGCATGCCACTATATCGAACATATGTTCGATATCAAGT
>JBAVPF010000046.1:0-14406 GCA_049692815.1 Acidimicrobiia bacterium | reverse complement strand
GCCAATCGCGATATCGCCCACGCCAGGCTCGGCTCGCAACCGCTCGACCTCCTCCGCCAGGCCGCCGGAGGCCAGGCGGGCATTGCCCTCCACCGCTGACAGCGTGGAGGAGAACACCACCTTTGGGAGTGGATTCCAGATCGCGGCCCACTCGAGTTCGGCGTCGTCGAGCGATTGTTCCTGCTCGGCGGTCTCCCAGTACAGCATCGTCTCGTACAGCCGTCGTCCCAACAAGTGGACGCCGACCTCTCGTATCTCGTCGATCCAGAAGCGAAAGACCTCCTCGTCCGGCGGCGACCAGTCGAAGGCGCCGTCCGGTCCGGCGATGTAACCGTCAAGTGAGACTCCCATCGAATAGGTCACGCTGCGCATCAGATCTTCCTCGGTAGCGGATTCGACGATACCGCCGCAAAGATCGAAGCCTCATTGTGTCGAGTGGGCTATTCGGGCGTCAGAGTCCGGCCGGGGTTGCGGGCCGTAGGGGTTGTATTCGGGGGCGGTGACCAGCTGTCCGTGGATGGCGTCTGAAACTCGTCGTTTCAGTGTCTCGTGAGCGATCACGCTGCAGAGGACGGGCCCGACGGGGACCAGGTGTATGTGGACCGGAATGCGTCTCAGCTGATCGAGTCGATCAAGTCCTTGGCCACAGCTCGATACGCCTTCGACGAGCCACCGGCAAGAGCTCGCTCGTACTCGCCAGGATCCATCGAATCCTGCAGAGACTCGAGCGCTTCCGAGGCTGCAGAGTTGATCATGGTGCCCTCGGCGAACATTCGATGGTTGCTCGCCGGCTCTGCGATCACCGTGGCGAGAATCTCCACGGCTTCCCTCGATCTTTCGCCGGCAGCGAACACTTGGGCGATCCTCAACAGAGCGGTCAGCATCTCCAGCACCATGCCAGTCCGTTCCGCCACGCGGAGGCTCTCAACGAATGCCGCCTCTGCTGCCGCCAGGTCACCCGCGTCGAGATTGGCCTCTCCCAAGCCCATCAGCGAAACCTGCATAGCCCTCGGGAATCCGATACGCGTAGCCCTCTCGGCCGACTGGGTGAAGAGAGCGATCGCGTCGTCGAGACGCCCCGACCCTCTGGCCATCCTGCCGCGGTGCCCGAGATTCCAGGTCATGTAGTACAGGTCGTCGAGCGGCTCGAGTACTGCGCGGCTCTCGTCGAGGAGCCGCATGGCCATTTCCGCGTCGTCCGTGATCAGGGCGACGAAAGCTCGCAGGTTCTTGATTGCAGCGACCCAGAAGCGGCCTGCTGCCCAGTCGGAGTCTGATGCTTCTGCCTGCGCGATTACCTCATCGACGACACTCATCGCCTCGGACAACCGTCCCAGGTACAACTGTGTCTGCGCCTTGAGCATGCCAGCGAAGAACAGCGGCGCAGAGTCATTCGCGACCCTCAGATCATCGAAAGCTTTTGCGACTTCCGTGGCACCTGCCTCGATCTGACCGAGCATCGACGTGAAGGCCCCATGCATTGCGAGGACGAAGGCACGAGACGCCCCCGATGTCGGCTCGTCTCCCAGGGCATCCAGCGCCTCGCCGAAGAGTGCCAACCCTGCCTGATACCAGCCACGACTCTCGTGAATCAGCCAGAGTCCCACCACCATCTCGTTGATCCCGGTTGCGTTGCCGGTGGCGGCCTGGTGACGCCACGCCGGTCTGATGTTGTCGAGGTCCCGTTCGATTGTCTTCAGCGCTTCGACCTGCTCACCACGAGCGAACGATCCGACGGCGCTTTCGCAGAGGTCGCTGAAGTAGTCGGCGTGCGCATCGCGAATCGAGCGATCTCGCGCCGGGAGGGCGGTCAGCTCAGATTCGGCATACTGGCGTAGAAGCTCATGAACCGCGTACCGGCCGGTGTCCGGGCTCGGCACCACCAGGGTCTTGTTGGCAAGGTTCGCCAGGTCCCGCAACGACGCGTTGGCGACAGATTCGGCCGCTTCCCGGGTGAAACCGCCCCGGAACACCGAGAGGGCTGCAAACGCATCCTTTTCCGCGTCGTTGAGGAGACCCCAGCTGTAGTCGAACACCGCCCGAATACTGCGGTGCCGATCCGGGACGTCCCCCAGAGTGGTCTCGAGGAAGTCGAGGCTCTTGGCGATCTCCGCTGCGATGTCGGGAATGGAGAGCATGTCTACCCAGGCTGCCGCCAGAAGGATCCCCAGCGGCATCCCCCCGGTGAGACGGAGAATCTCGGCAAGGGGCTCCAGGTCTCCGGTCTCGAGGGTCAGCCCCGGATTGGAACGATGAGCCGCATCGAGGAACAACCGAACCCCGCTGGTCCGCAGCGCTGCCTCGGGGGTATCCCAGTCGGTGCCCAGCCCAACGAGCGGCATGACCGCTTCGCCGGTCAGATTCAGCTTGGCGCGCGAAGTAGCGATCACCTTCACCTGTGGAGCAGCTCGAAGGATCTCCGAGACGATCTGTGCCCCGTCGCTCAGGTGCTCGAAGTTGTCAAACACCAACAGTTGGCTTCTGGGACCGAGATACTCGAGCAGCTGGGTTCGAGGGTCCTCGTCAGAGGAATACGCAACGCCGACTTGCTCGGCCACTGACTGGAGGATGTCGCCGCTCGTGGAGAGATCGGCGAGACCAATGAAGAACACACCGTCGCGGTACTCGGCGGCGAGATCGGCGGCCGCCTGAATGGCCAGCCTGGTCTTGCCCGTGCCCCCGGGACCCAGGATGGTCAGTAGCCGTGTCTCATCCAACAATCTCTTGACGTCAGCGAGCTCGGCATCTCTGCCGATGAGCTCGGTCAGTTGTTCCGGCAGGTTGTTGGCGACCGCGTCGAGCGATTTCAGTGGTGGAAAGGAGTTCTCGAGGCCACTGATGTTCAACTGGAACACCCGCTCGGGACGTGTCAGATCCTTCAACCGATGGGCGCCCATGTCGGAAAACGTCACACCGGCGGGCAGGTGATCTTGCACCAGCTCGAATGTCGAGCCCGAGCACACCGTCTGGCCACCGTGGGCAATAGCTCGCAGTCTCGCTGCCCGGTTCACCGCCGGTCCGTAGTAATCCCCGAGAACAAGGTCCGCTGCCCCGGTATGAAGCGACGCCCGCACTCGCAGCGGCCGTGGCGTCGGCCAATCCACCTCTGCCAGCCGACGCTGTATCTCTACCGAACCCCGGACGGCGTCGATCGCCGACCGGAAGACCACAAACTGGCTGTCACCTTCGCCTCGCGGCTTCACCGGCAGTCCGCCGCAAGCCTCTACCGCATCGGTGATCGCTGCATCATGGATTCGCAACGCCGACCCCATCGCATCGGGCGCTTCCTCCCATAATCTCGTGCTGCCTTCGACGTCGGTGAAGAGAAAGGTGACGACGCCATCAGGGAGCTCTTGCATCAGTTCAGCCTTCTGCCAATAGGGAGGCGAATTGCCTCGCACGGGCCATAGTGGCGAGGGGGCACCCTGCACGAGATGGGCGCCAGGACCGCAATCCTCATGTCAGGGGACTCTGATTGGGGGGAGGTCTCGTCAGGCGGTGCGATTGCGCTTTTCTTCAGCGGCCGTTCGCTTCGCCTTCTTGTCGAGACGCTTCTCCTTGAGGTTCTTTGCGGCAACTGACTTCGTGTTCCTGCCGCCCTTGTTCTTGTTGGCCATGGTGCCTCCATGCTGCGACTGCCGCGTTGGCTGTCACCTGCCATTGTCTCACACATGATGGCGACTCCACTCCGCGGTGGTTGCCCGCTGTGATGAGACACCAGCCGCCGGACCCGGGCGGCTCCGGTGAATGGTGAGCCTCGCGTGACTCATTGCCTCCCCTCGCGGGCGGTACATGAGCGATGTGAGGTGGCTCGCTCAGTCGACTATCGGGCGTTGCCCTCTGAGCGCTCCGGGTTTGCGTCGACGCTGACGCTGAAGGACTCGCAGCCGAGGAGAGGTCGCCGTTGTTGAGCCTCGAAGCGGGTCTGACCGACGCGTGTTGCCGGCCAGGTACGCGAGATGGAGGGCCCTTTGGGCCCCCCATCACGATTGATCTGGTCCTCTAGCGGAGTCCGCCGGGCTGTTGGGTCCTCTCGACGGTTGGTTCGACATTCTGGGTGATGAAGTGGGAGTCGACCGCATGCGTTTCCTCCCAGATCCGGTCGAGGGGATCGAGAGCCTCCACGTTCGTGCGGATGAACGACGCAAGCCCTGGGGACGGCAACGACAGATTCTCGTATGAGCCGATGTTCATCTCCGCGAAGGCCGCACCAACCTCATGCCTGCCCCCGTTGGTACCGACGAGACCGCCATAGGAGCCGACGTTGGCGTACTCGAAGTGTGTGGCACGGATGTTCTGTCCAACGGCTGGGACCACAGTGATCTGCGGTGTCATCCAGGCGAGTTCGGTGGTGTTCAACCGGAGAAAGCCTTCGTGCGACACGTCTCCTGCGGTTGTCGCAGACTGTGAGGACGCTTCGCTTGCTGTCCGATTCTCGGAGATGAAGAACCCGAGTGTGGCTCCCAGGGCGAGAGCCACCAAGGCCATTCCGAATTCTCGCACCGAGATACCCCTCAACCGGGGTGCCTCCGGGTGGGCGATCGTGCTGAAAAGTGACATTAGAAATCTCCTCTGGTTCGTATGCGGGGTCACTGCAGCGAACGTACGAGAGGGGACCGAGCGTGTCATCGGGGAGGACCACTCAGATTTGGGTAAGGACTACCCATTCCTGAGCCATGGCGGGATTGCGGCGAGAAAGCGTTCGACATTGCCAGGAGCAATCTCACCCATCCTCGCCGCCAAAGCCATGTGGCTTCTCCGGGTGCCGCAGATCCAGGTCCCCGCTCCGCAGCAGCCACCGCGCCGCACTGGTCGGCACAGCCGCACTCGTTTCGCCGGCGATGTTCGTCGTGACAGCTAGGTGGCCAATTGTCACCGGGCGTTTCTGATTAGGGTCGCCGACGTGGCCGGATCAGAGCTCGAACCAGAGATCGCCGCCGCCCCTCAGCTCTCCCCTCACCGACTCGCCGAGCTGACCTCGAAACTCGTCTCGATTCCCTCCGTGAACGGAGAGCATCCCGAGGTCGATATCGCCGTGGAGATTGGAGAGGAGTTGGATGCGGCAGGCTTCGAGGTCTCCTTCGTCGGCGACGAGAGCCGACCCAGTCTCGGAGCGAAGGTCGGTGACGACCCAGTTGTCCTGCTCAATGGTCATCTCGACACGGTCCCGGCCGACGACGCCGACCAGTGGAGGTATGACCCGTATTCGGGGACGGTGGCCGATGGTGCGGTTCACGGCAGGGGAGCGTGCGACATGAAGGGAGGGCTCGCCGTACAGGTTGCGGTGGCCCAGTGGCTGGCGACCAAGGGACTTGCCAATGGTCTGGTCCTCCATTTCGCAATGGGGGAGGAGCGTGGCGAGCCGGGCACCGAAGATCTCCTTGCCGCAGGGTTCGTGGCGCCCAAAGGCATGGTCCTCGAGCCGACGGATCTCCGTGTTGGAGTTGCTCAGCGTGGACTGGTCACACTCCGGGTCGAGATCGAGGGGCGGGCCGGTCACGCCTCTCGTCCCGAGCTGACCGACAATCCCGTCGACCGGCTCGGCACCGTGCTCGCCGTCCTCTCTCGCCTGGATGACAACCCTTCGCGTTCCCACCCGCTGCTGGGCAATCCGAAGTGGACGGCGACGATGGTGAGCTCCGGAGTCATCCCGAGCATGGTCCCGGCGTCATGCACGGTGCATGTCGACCGCCGCATGGTCCCGGGAGAGACCGTCGAGGGCGTGTTGGCAGAGCTGCGGCAGGCGTTGGTCGCCGTGGCCGGCGTGACGGTTGAAGTGGCATCAGAGGAAGGCATATACGAGCCCGCGGAGATCGCCCGGAACTGTGAGACCGTGCTCCAGCTCACCGAATCGCTATCCGCAAACGGCGAGGATGTCGATCTGTTCGGCACGCCTTATTCGAGCGACATCCGTCATCTCGTAAACACCGCCGGAGTCGAAGCGGTGACCTTCGGACCCGGCCGGCCCACCGAGATGCACGCCCGAGACGAGTTCATCGCGGTAGACGATCTCACCCGCGCCGCCAGAGTCGTGGCCGCCTTCACCGTCAGGGCCATACGCGCATCCTGAGAACCAGGCCGACCCTCACCTTGCAGAATCTCGCGAGTCGTGGGTCCTTGCCATCGGATTGGGTGGGTGACGCCGGCCCACCTATCTCGCTCGCGTGGAGGACGCCACGCATGATCCTCGCGTGACACCGGCGGCCCTATGTCTTCAGGGTGTGGTGACGAGCTCTCCGCCGGTCCCTCCCTGGATCTTCTCGCAGGTGTCCACCCTGGATGAGCAGCTGATGATCCAGTTGTCACCTACGAGGAGGGCCAATGGTCCGCCGGCCCCGGCTTGGAGGGCAGCGACACCTGTCTGGACGTCGTTGGGATCGTAGAGGAGGAGAGTGACATCATGTGAGCAGTCGGCTTGCGCCAGGGCGCCTTCGATGAGGGGCGGGTCATAGGTCTTCATGGGTGCGGTGCAGAGATAAAAGGTCGACTCGACGTCTAACTGCATGGCTCGAACAGACTCATATGAGCCTTCTGCGACCGGCACCGTGGCCGACGGTGATGGCGGCGGCGTTGCTCCCGGTCCAGTTGCTGTCACGGGTGATCCGCCACCGCAGGAAACAGCCACCAGAGCGAGTGCCGCAATTCCTACGCTCCGTCTCATGCGGAAGACCCTATCGGCTGGGTCAGGGTCGTGTAGCCGGCCGGCCCCTTATCAGCAGTAGCCGAGACACCAAGAGTGCTGCGAGCAGAGACAACCGCACCTGTTCGGAGGCGATAGTGACGCGGAGGACCCGGCACCAGCCGGGACCAGACCGCGACAGTTTCCGTGTCATCAACTCTCGTGTCGCGGGTTGTCGAGTTGCCGCGGGCGCCTCGACCGAGCCGTTCTGGCGGCTGCACACCCGCGGGAACCGAATCGAGCGAGCCCGGCGTCCAAGGGCCATGCAATCTCTACTGAAGACGGTTGTCGGCGCGGCCACGGTCGGGATCGTGGTTGCCGGCGCCGTCATCTTCTATGTGGAATACAAGATCGATCAGGTGACGCAAGCCGTCCTCGCACCGATTGCCGAAACCCGTGATCGGGTCGACGGAGCGGTCGAAGGTGTGGAGCGCTCGGTGGCTTCGATGGTGGACTCGGGCGGAGACATCGTGGACGATGTCGTCACCAAGGTCGACGGCTTCTCAGATGTCATCGAGTCGACCATGACCGTATCCTCCAGGCGAGTGGAGACCCTCGGCGAGGATGTCATGGCAGTATTCGAGTCGTCGGCCGATCGCACCGAAAGGACGTTGCGCCACGGCGCCGAATCGGTCAACCAGTTTTGGGACTCGACCGGCTCCGAGCTCATCGAGAGCTGGAGCGGCTGAACCACAGTGCCGACTGAGCGATACATCCAGGCACTCCATGCAAGGGGTCAGATTCGTCGGAGTATTGAACATCTCGTCCTGGCCGGGGCGAGCGGCGAGGCCAGGATGATTTAGGCTGGATACGCAAACTTCTCTTCCCATATGGAGTCTTCTGGCGACGAGCTCATGAGTGTCACACCGAGATGATCCGCACATCCCCGGGAGGCACCGGGCCCGAGGCTGACGAGGCGGTCTGCGAGAGAATCCGGAGCTCGTTGATCGGCTCGGGGGCCGCCATCACCACACCGTTCGGGGTTCGTCGCGTCGTGTACGCGGATTACACCGCATCGGGGCGTTCGGTGGGGTTCATCGAGGACTACATCCGTCAGGCGGTTCTGCCCTACTACGCCAACACACACACGGAGACCTCCGGGACGGGTCTTCGGACCACCTCATTCCGCGAGCAGGCCCGTGACATCATCCGCCGGAGTGTTGGCGCCTCAGCCAGTGAGCATGCGGTCATATTCGCCGGCTCGGGGTCGACCGGAGCAATAGACCGGCTCATATCCATCCTTGGCCTTCGATCGCCCCGGCAGCCCGACGAAGGGCGCACGGAGAGCGCGACTGGGACCACCGGGTCGAGGCCGGTGGTTCTGGTGGGGCCTTTCGAGCATCACTCCAACGAGGTGCAGTGGAGGGAAACGGTGGCGGAGGTGATAGAGGTCGACCAGGACGACGAGGGTCACATCGATCTGGGAGACCTCGAGAGACATCTCAGGGAGGTGTCGGGCCGCGGCCTCGTCATCGGTAGCTTCTCGGCGGCATCCAACGTCACAGGGATCATGTCGGATGTTGCCGGTGTCTCCGCCCTTCTCCACCGATACGGGGCCCTCGCATTCTGGGACTTTGCAGCTGCCGCTCCCTACACGGCGATCTCCGTCGGCTCGGCAACGTCTGAAGACGGCGACCATCTGGATGCGGTCTTCATATCTCCTCATAAGCTCGTCGGTGGGCCGGGAACTCCAGGTGTCCTCGTGGTCAGACGGGATCTACTGAAGAATGCCGTGCCATCGGTGCCGGGTGGGGGGACGGTCAGCTACGTGAGCACCGAGCGCCATCACTATCTGGAGAACCCCGAGCATCGTGAGGAGGGGGGCACTCCGGACATCATCGGCTCGATAAGGGCAGGACTGGCCTTCGCCCTCAAAGAGACCGTGGGTGTGGATGTGATAAGGAACAGGGAGCACCATTTTGTCCGCGAGGCGATTCGGTCTTGGGCCGACAATCCACAAATCAGGGTCCTGGGGGACACCGAAGTCGACCGGCTGGCGATCGTCTCGTTTCTGGTCAGAGCCCCTAGCGCACTGGGCCCCGACCGTTACCTGCACCACAACTTCGTCGTCGCTTTGCTGAACGACCTCTTTGGCATCCAGGCTCGCGGGGGGTGCTCTTGCGCAGGACCGTATGGACATCGTCTGCTCGGCATCGACCTGCCGACGAGTCGTCGCTACGAAACAGAGATCCTGAAAGGATGCGAGCTGGTCAAGCCCGGGTGGGCCCGAATCAACTTCAACTACTTCATCGAGGAGTCTGAGGCAGACTTCCTGATCGAAGCGGTTCATCTCATCGCCACCGACGGTTGGAAGTTGCTTCCCCAGTACAGATTCGACGTGACGGCAGGCACCTGGCGCCACGAGGCCGGGGTCACCGAGACACAACCCCGTTTGGAGGACTTCACAGCGTGGAATGGCGATGTGAAGTCAGGTCAGGCGCCATCACTCCAACAGTGCATCGCTGAGGCAAGAGCTCTACTCGATGCGGCTCCCGTCGCTCCCGGCCATCTCGATTCGTTCCCGGCGACCGCCGAGTCATTGCGGTGGTTCGCGGTGCCTTCAGACTTCGTCGAAACAGGAGCTGCGACTCGAGGCGTTTGAAGAGTCGACCGACAGCATCGGCGCGCAGACCAGCCGGTCTCGCCTTGCCGGCTCAGCCGGCGAGGGCACGTATCTGGCGGACCGCGACGAGGAGAGGGTCGAGGCTGGCCGCTTCCTCCTGGGCAACAGACTGCATGAGCTCGTCGAGCCTCGCGTGTCGGTCGGCACGGTCTCGCCGGTAGGTCTGGAGCGCCTGTTCGACGTCCAGCCCTTCTCCGGCCTTCAGCACCCGATCGGCCAGATCGCGTCTCAGCTCGATCAGGTCACTCTGGATCGAGCGAACGGCCCACCTGTGCCATCTGGAGGAGGCGGCGATCTCGCTCACTTGATGCTCCAGCCAGTCGAGCCGGTAGCTGGACCCGATGAGCATGAAGAGTCGGGCCACGTCGCTGACACCCCGCCCGTGGGCCCGGGCCAGCTCGATGATGTCGGGCCCATGGACCAGATCGTCGAGATGGGTGTGTTGGTCGGCCAGCGCCGCGCTGATGCCCGCTTCGGTGAGGGCGGTCACCTCCTCGGTGTCCTCGGTCCAGTCGTGCCATCGCGGCTGACGGACAAATGACTCCAACTCGGCGAAGGTGATCCTGTCGGCCTCGAGTTGCTCCACGCTCGGGATCTGTCGGGAGCCGGCCAGGTACCACCTGGCGACCGACTCGACGAGCCAGTCGACCGCCTCCAACATCTGTCTCCTTAGAGCGGGATCGACGGTCGGAGCCAGCCTCTCCACGGCCGCCCAGCGCTCGTCGGCCCCGATCAGATGTCGGGCGGCGCGATAGGCAGCAACCACGCGGGGCCGGGTGGCACCGGTCTCCACCACCAGCCGGTTGACGAAGGTGATTCCCTCGTCGTTCAAGATGCGGCTGGCGAGCACCGTGGCCAGGATCTCGCGACGGAGTGGATGGTTCCAGATCAGATGTCCGAAACGCTCGGCGACGTGATCGGGGAAGTAGGCGGTCAACTCGTCCGCGAGCTCGGTGTCTTCGAGTGCGTCGGAGTCGATGAGGGCATTCTTGAGATCCTGCTTGGCGTAGGCGAGGAGGACCGCCAGCTCGGGCCGGGTCAAGCCATTGCCGTCGCGGCCCCGCTCGGCCAGATCGTCTGATCCAGGAAGTGATTCGAGTTCCCGGACGAGCAGTCCATGACGCTCGAGGCTGCGCATCAGCTCTTCGTATGCATCCAGGTTCGCAGCCGACCACTCCTCTTCCTGGGACAGGACCAACGCCTGGTCGTGATTGTCCTCCAGAACCCTTGCGGTCACGTCCTCGGTTGCGTCGAAGATGAGCTTCGCCCGCTCGGATGCCTCCAACTCACCGGCCTCTTCCGCCATGCCGAGAAGGATCTTCAGATTCACCTCGCGGTCCGAGGTGTCGACTCCACCGGAGTTGTCGATGAAGTCGGTGTTGATTCGACCTCCGCTCATCGCGTATTCGATACGGGCGAGCTGGGTGAAACCGAGGTTCCCCCCTTCGCCCACCACCGAACAGCGAAGGTCGGAGGCGTCGACCCGCACCCCGTCGTTGCTGCGATCCAAACAGTCGGCATGGGACTCGGCGGTTGCTTTCACATAGGTCCCGATGCCGCCATTCCAGAGAAGATCGACCGGCGCCTTCAGGATGACGCTCACCAGCTGGTCGGGTGTCAGGGACTCGGCCTCGGTGCTCAACGCCACCCTCATCTCCTCGGTGAGATCGATGCGCTTCGCCCGTCGGCTCCACACGCCTCCTCCGGGTGAGATCAGGGACGGGTCGTATGCCTGCCAGGTCGAGCCGGGCATCTCGAAGAGACGTCTTCGCTCGGCAAAGGCTGCCGCTGGCTCCGGGTTCGGGTCGACGAAGACGTCGCGATGGTCGAAGGCAGCGATGACCCGGAAGTAGGGAGATTGCAGCATCCCGTTCCCGAACACATCACCGGACATGTCTCCGATCCCCACCACGGATATCGGATGGGTTTGGGCGTCGATGGACATGTCGGCGAAGTGGCGCTTCACCGACTCCCAGGCACCACGTGCGGTGATGCCCAGTGCTTTGTGGTCATACCCCTCCGAGCCACCCGAGGCGAACGCGTCGCGCAGCCAGAATCCGTAGGAGGCGGCGATCTCGTTGGCAGTGTCCGAAAGGGCGGCGGTGCCGCGGTCGGCCGCCACCACCAGGTAGGGGTCGGGTTCGTCGTGCCGGCGGACATAGGCCGGAGTCACGATCTCGCCGGCCACCATGTTGTCGGTCACGTCGAGCAGGCCTCCGATGAACGTTCGGTAACCAGCTCGCATCGCGGTCGGCACGTCGGTGCCATCGGCAACGTCCCGCAGGACGAATCCACCCTTTGCCCCGGTGGCCACGATCAATGCGTTCTTGGTCATCTGGGCCTTCATCAGCCCTAGGACCTCGGCCCGATAGTCCTCGCGACGGTCCGACCAACGAATCCCGCCACGGGCGACGCGGCCTCCCCGCAGGTGGATTCCCTCGACGTGTGGGGCAAGCACGAAGATCTCGAACAGAGGCCTGGGCTCGGGCATGTCCGGCACCGCCGGAGACCACAGCTTGATGCTGAGGCAGTCGCGACCGGGCTTATATGCATTGGTGCGCACGGTCGCCAGGATCATCTCGTAGATTCCGCGCAGGATCCGGTCTTCTTCCAGCGACGCGACGCCGTCCAGGCGCTCCAGGATCTCCGATTCGATCTCCTCCCAATCCCTTCCCCGTGGCGATGGGTCGAATCTCCCCTCGAACATCTCGACCAGCAGCTCGGAGATGCTCGGGTAGGCGACGAGAGTGTCGTTGATGTACCGGTCGGTGAACGCGGAACCGACACGACGGCGATAAGTCCGGTAGGCGCGGAGGATCTCCACCTGTCCGTGATCCAGACCGGTGCGGACGATCAGCCGATCGAGGGAATCGGGCTCGGTCACGCCGAGCATCCCGGCTTCGATGGAGTCGACGAGACGCGGCCCGCAACTCTCGACGTCGAGCATGTCACCGGAGGGGCCCAGGACTCCCACATCGTGGATGAACATCCCGTTGCTGTTGGTCCCCACGCGGGTGGGAATCTCCTCCACGATGCGGAGACCGGCCGCTTCGAGCACGGGGAGGATGCCGGAGAGCTCGAGCTTGCCGTCGCTCGTGTAGACGGCGATCCGGGTCAGGCCCTCTCCGTCTGTGAGGTCGTTCTGGATCCCGACTCTCAGGTGGTCCGATGACCCGGCTAGCTCATCGAGATGACGAATGTCTCCCGCAGCAATCGGCAAGCTGGTGGAGTCCTTGTAGTAGTCGGGTAGCTGCGGCGACCAGCGTCTCAGCAGCTCGGGGGGATCGTCGACCATTGCCACGAGATAGTCGGCCACCCGGTCCTCCCAGGTGCGTGACATCTCCACGACGGCTTGCTCCAGCTCGTCGAAGGGCACGTCGGGGACGGGGCCGTCGATCCAAACCCTGAAGTGGATTCGGGCGGTCCCGTCGTCGCCAAGGGTCAGCTGATAGTCGACGGAGGACCCGTCGAACGTCTTCAGGAAATACTCCTGGAGCTCGGCACGGAAGGTCGGATTGAATCGGTCGCGGGGGAGGGCGACCATCAGAGAGACGCTGCGGCTAAGGAGGTCGGGCGAGACGAAGAGGCGTACCTGTTCCCGACTCTCCACGAGGATCAGGCCTTCGATCGCGGCCTTGATCGCCTCCATCGGCATGGACCACAGATCGGACTGGGGGAAGCTGTTGAACAGTCGCACTACCGAGCGGTAGTCATGGGATCCCTCGATGAGGTCTTCGGCTTCCAGGACGTGTTCGAGTTTGCTGCTGAGAATCGGGATCGAGGAGGGCTCGGTCATGAGAGCGTGGGAGGTGAACAGCCCGAGGAGACGTGCCTCCCCGACCACCGAGCCGTCGGGCCCGATCATGCGCACTCCCACATAGTCCATCCGTGCCGGCCGGTGGACGGTCGACCGTCTGTTGGTCTTGGCGACCACCACCAGGAAGCCTTCCCGGTACCGCTCCTGGAGGTCATCGGGCAGGCTCGCCAGCGGGATCGGCAGGGAGAACTTCGACTCCTGGACGTTGGAGAGGATGCCAAGGCCCGAGTCCGGGTTGGCGACGATGCAGGTCTCGCCGTCGACTTCGACGATGTCGTATTCGCGGTAGCCGAGGAATACGAAGTTGAGGTCTCGGAGCCACTCGAGGAGTGCGACGGCCCCGGCGACGGTCTCCTCCCCGTAGCGGGCCCCACCCTGGCGGGCCAGCGCGATCATCCTCGAGATCGCACCATCGAGCATCGGGCGGAAGTCGCGCACCGCCAACCGGACATCTTCGAGGACAGCCCGAAGTTCGGTCTCCAAGCTCTGGCATTCTCCGTCATCGAGCGCGTACTCGAGCACGTAGTGCTGAATCGATTCCCGACGCTCCCCGCTCCGGGGGTGACCGACGTCGACGAGCCGGCCTGACTCGTCGCGTTCGATCGCCATGACAGCGTGTGCGTCCAGGGTCACCGCATGCCCGGCGTGCTCTATGGCGGCGTGGACCGAATCGACCAGAAAGGGCGAGTCGTCGACAACGATGTCGATCACGGTCCAGTCACGACCGTATCCGTGGACCTCGGCTTTCGGGTTGAAGACCCTCACTGCAGTCGATCCCGGCTCCCGGAGCGCCATGAATGTGAACACGCTGCGGAGCTCGGCGAAGAGTGCGTCGTCGGGCAGTGCTGCCACGTACTCGTCGGGGATGCGACGGACGTAGGCCTGGGCGAAATCGGCGAGCGCCGGCTCCAGGCTCTCAGGCAGTTTCAGTTGCTGATCGTTAGGGCGCAATTGCTACTCGAGAAACTATGCGATCGACGTGCGACACCGCAGGGCCCTATGGCCCCGACGACATCGCCGTCCTACCCGAATCATGCCTCTTGTGGTCGAGTTGAGCGAGACGAATCCGGGGGTGATGGCGGAGCAAGCCCGGGACAGCGGAAAGGCCCAAGGCCCCTGGCGTAGGAAAACGCCGACTGGGATGCTCACGGGGAAAGGAGTTCTCATGTTCACCACAGCGGACGCGGAGAGCGCATTGACCGCGATCGGAGTCGACATCTCGAGCGAGAGATTCGGTGTCGAACAGGTCCGGAAGGGCATGGACGTCGAGCTGGAGCACGGGACGAG
>JBAVPF010000045.1:0-2455 GCA_049692815.1 Acidimicrobiia bacterium | reverse complement strand
TCCTCACCGCGTCCGGAAGCGGGGTATCGCCATGGTCCAGCAGACGCCGCGGGTGTTTCCCACGATGAGTGTGCTGGAGAACGCCACGCTCGGCGCCATGTTCGGAGCGCAAGGCGGGGTTCGAGGTGAGGCCGAGGCGGTGGAGATCGGTGCCGAGATGCTCTCGTTGGTCGGCCTGGGAGGCCGCACCCACGACGACGTCGGCAGTCTCAACCTCCATGAACAACGATTCCTGGAGCTGGCCCGCGCACTGGCGGGTCATCCCAAACTCCTCCTGCTCGACGAGGTCATGGCAGGTCTCAACGACTCCGAGCTGCAGGCGTCCATCCAGATGGTCAGGGCCATCCGCGAGTACTTCGGGGTGACGGTGGTGTGGGTGGAGCACGTGATGGCCGCCGTGATGGAGCTGGCCGAGCGGGTGGTCGTCCTCAACTTCGGCAAGGTCCTCACCAAGGGCCACCCCGAGGAGGTCATGCGCGACCCAGAGGTGATCGAGGCCTATCTCGGCGAGGCGGTCGACCGTGCTTGAGGTCCGGGGCTTCTCGGCCGGATATCAAGGAAACGACGTGGTTCGGGACATCTCGTTCCATGTCGAAAAGGGCGAGGCGGTGATGATCATCGGCTCCAACGGGGCCGGCAAGACCACGTTGTTCCGCGCGATGTGCGGTCTTCTCCCGGCCTCCACCGGCGAAGTCGTGTTCAAGGGTGATGACATCGCCGGCATGCCCGCACAGCGCATCGTGCGGCGAGGCCTTGGGTTCGTGCCGGCGGAACGTCACCTCTTCCCCAGGATGACCGTGCAAGACCATCTCTCGTTGGGGGCGTACCCCAAGCGGCCGGACGAGGAGACGATGAAGATCGTCCTCGACCTCTTCCCCCGGCTCGCCGAGCGGCGGCGCCAGCGCGCCGGGACCATGAGCGGCGGCGAGCAGCAAATGCTCGCCATGGGACGAGCGCTGATGTCCCGACCACGTCTCCTGGTCCTCGACGAGCCGACGACCGGGCTGTCACCAAAGCTGGCGCACGAGGCATACGCCGCCCTCGACGTCCTGAAGCGTGACGGGCTGACCATCCTCGTTGCCGAGCAGCAGGTCCCCCTGGCCATGGCATACAGCGACCGTGGCTATGTCCTCGAGAACGGCGTCATCACCCTCGAGGGCACATCCGAGGCCTTGGCAGCCGACCCCCGAGTCCGCAGTGCCTACCTGGGTGTGACGTGACCGCCAACATCCTCGACGGAATCGTGCTCGGGCTCCAGTACGGTCTCCTCGCCGCCGGCCTGACCCTCGTGTACGGGCTCGGCGGGGTGCTCAACCTCGCCTATGGGCAGATGGCCGTGGTCTCGGCGATGGTGGTGGCCTTCGCCATGGAAGCCGGGATCCCAGCTGTCCCTGCGGTGATCCTCGGGCTCATCGGTGGCGGGTTGTTCGGGCTCGTCCTCGACTCGACCTTGTTGCGACCCGTGTACCGCCTCCAGGGGGAAGCCCGCGTGCTGCTCAGCCTTCTCCTGTCGCTGGGCGTGGCCTTCATCGTCGACGGCTTCCTCAACTGGCGATTCCCCTTGAAGGCGCTGAGCCTCACCATCACCGGCGGCCCGGTCGAGGTCCTCGGCGTGCCCATGCGGAGGGGAAGCATGTGGGCTTCGGCCATAGCCCTCGCCACATTCGGCGGCCTATTCGCCTTCTTCCGATTCACCGCACTGGGCAAAGCGGTGCGGTCGGTCATCGAGGACGAGGAGGGGGCCAAGCTGGTCGGCATTGATCCCCGCCGCATCCTCCGCCTGATTCTCATCCTCAGCGGCGTGCTGGCGGCGCTGGTGGCGGTGACCCAATCGATGTCGCGCCCGGTCAACGTCGCTGCCGGCTTCTCGATCACCGTATTTGCCATCATCGTCACGGTCGTGGGCGGGTTGGGCAGCGCACCGGGCGCCTTCCTCGCCGGGATCATCCTCGGGATCGTCAGCAGCATCGCGGCGTCCTCGATCGGGACGTTCCTGTCGTTGGTGATACTCCTGGTGGTGGCGGCCTTCACGATCCTCCTTCGGCCTGCCGGGCTCCTTGGGGTACGGGAATGACCCAGAGACTCGCCGATGCCACGGGAACCTCCACCATCGGTGGTGCGGAGCGCCATGTCTCCCGTTCCCTGAGGGCTCTCTTCCTCCCCGTGGCAGTCGTCGGGGCGCTTCTGGCGCTCATCCCGCTCCAGGTGGGTGACTCCCGGGTCCTGATGGGTGTCTCGGTCCTGGGACTGGCCTTCGCCTGCTACGCCATCGGGTTCAATGTGATCTTCGGGAGCACGGGCCAGCTCTTCTTGTGTGTCGGGGCGCTCGCCGGCATTGGCGGATACGGCGCCGCGATCTTCGCCGACACGGTGGGCCTGCCCCTCGTGCTGAGCATCCTTCTGGCGACGCTCTGCTCCGCCTTCACGGGCGGACTGCTCAGCTGGGTGGCGGTGC
>JBAVPF010000044.1:0-7221 GCA_049692815.1 Acidimicrobiia bacterium | reverse complement strand
GAGCATGCCCTTCACGGCGCGCTCGATCACGGCCTCCGGTCGACGCTCGAGCAGCGACTCGAACGTCTCCGCCTTGATCCCCCCGGGGTATCCGGAGTGCCGGTAGTAGATCTTCGACTTGCTCTTGCCCGACGTCACAGCCACTTTCTCGGCGTTGACCACCACGACGAAATCGCCTGTGTCGACGTGCGGGGCGTAGGTCGGCTTGTGCTTGCCACGGAGGATCTGGGCGATCTCGGATGCGAGTCTGCCCAATGGGTAGTCGGTGGCGTCGACGAGGTGCCAGGAGCGCTGGATGTCGGCCGCCTTGGGCGAAAAGGTCTTGTTCGTGGTCATTCTGTGATGTCCTCGCATGCCGAAAGCACCGGGGAGCGTTTGGGAAACGGCCTCCGAGAGGAAGCGCCCACATGCTATCCGGCCTCGCGGCCCTAGGCCAATTCGTTTCCTGACGCTGTGGGGACGATATTTCGTCCCCACATCGTGAGAAAAGTCAGTAGCCCACCTCGTAGAGGGTGAGCCCGTGTGGTGGCGCGACCGTGGCCACGGCTCCCCGGTCGTGCGCGGCGATGACATCCGCCGTCCGAGTTCCATCGGAGAACCCCCGTCCCACGTCGTAGAGGTAGCCCACGATGGAGCGGACCATCTGGTGGCAAAAGGCATTGGCCTGGGCCCATACCTCCACGAGCCCCGATTCGGAGCGGAGGCTCAACTCCGTGAGCCGACGCACGTTGCTCCGACCCTCGACCGAGCGACAAAACGACGAGAAATCGTGCTCACCGAGGAACGAGTTCGTCGCCACCGACATCGCATCCAAATCGAGGGCTCTTCCCACATTCCACACGAAGCCCCGGGTGAGCGGATCGGCGGCCGGGGCGGTGTCGAGCCGGTAGAGGTAGCGGCGCCAGACGGCGGAGAAGCGAGCGTTGAAATCCTCGGCTGCCATGCCGGCCGACCACACTGCGATCTCCGAGCCGAGGATGCCGTTGAGACCCCTACGCAGACGATCGAGGTCGAGCGCATCTGAGTGCTCGAAGGACACCACCTGGCCCCTGGCGTGCACACCCGCGTCCGTGCGCCCGGCGACAGAAGTCTCCACACCAGGACCGACCAGGGTGCCCAGGGCCGTCTCCAACTCGCCCTGCACGGTGCGCAAGCCCTCCTGACGGGCATAGCCCTTGAAGTCCGTGCCGTCGTACGCGATGTCCAGCCGGTAGACCGGCACGATCAGACGAAGAGACGGCTGAACAGACCGAAAGACGCCCCCATCAGGATCCGCACCACTGCGGCGACGGCAAAC
Organism: Acidimicrobiia bacterium; assembly: GCA_049692815.1. GTDB lineage: Bacteria > Actinomycetota > Acidimicrobiia > Spongiisociales > ZC4RG35 > JANQRA01. Next base: position 5,924 of record JBAVPF010000044.1, on the reverse strand, counting down.
CCGATGAGAACCGAGACGGAAGCCAGCTTGTAGTCGAGATCGGCTCCCTCCTTGGTGGCCGCCACCAGGATCGCCAGATACCAGGCGAGCCCGATCCACGAGAGCGGTGTGCCGAAGATCTCGAAGAGAAGAGGGAGGACTGCCAAACCCTGCATGGCGATGAGGGTCTGATAGCGGCACGACGACCCGAACAGACGGGTCGCGGCGAACCAGGTGGCAAAGCCGAGGATCAGCCAGGAGGCGACGGAGTAGATCAGCGCCTGTACCAGGCCCACGATGTCGAACCGACCCAGCACCCCAAACCAGGCCAGGACCCCCACGTAGCTGACGGCCCCCACCAGAGCAACGATGATCGCCCCATCCGCCATCGCGTCGTCATCGAAGAAGGCCTCGGTGAACACTCTCCGGTCGAAGAGGGCGGCACGCCCCGGTCTCGTCAACATCTTCACGATCGGTGAGGGTACTGCGGGTCGCGAACGATATCTCTGACAGGAATACGTTCCGGGAGGAGCCGACCACGAGGTGATCTCCCCCTCCTCAGCGACGCAGTCTGACCCTTCTCACCGAGTGATCGGGGGCCTTCTCCAGGATCAATGACGCCCGCGCCCTGGTGGGAAGGATGTTCTCGCGAAGGTTCACTTCGTTGACGCGAGCCCAGATGTCCTCGGCCACACCGATCGCTTCTTCGTCCGACAACTCCGAATACCTGCGGAAGTAGGCGTCCGGCTGGGTGAAGGCGGTCTTCTTCAGTGTGAGGAACCGCTCTACGTACCACTTCTCGATGTCGTGTAGATCGGCGTCCACGAAGATCGAGAAGTCGAAGTAGTCGGACACGAACGCCCCGACCTGGCCCGCCTGGAGGACGTTGAGGCCCTCGATGATGAGTATGTCCGGCTGCCCGATGCTCCGGGTCTCGCCGGGCACGATGTCGTAGCGGATGTGCGAGTAGACCGGGATCTCGAGGTGGTCCTCCCCTGTCTTCGCCCGGGCCACGAATTCGAGAAGGGCCGACCGGTCATAGCTCTCAGGGAACCCCTTGCGATCCATCAGCCCGCGCTCCTCCAGCACGGCGTTGGGGTAGAGGAAGCCGTCCGTCGTCACCAGGTCGACCTTGGGATGATGAGGCCATCGCGCCAAGAGGGCCTCGAGAACCCTGGCGATTGTCGACTTGCCCACGGCCACCGACCCGGCCACGCCGATTATGAAGGGCCTGGGGATGGGTTGAGTGCCGAGGAAGGTGTCGGTCACCGAGGCCAACAGCTGACTGCCCTGGACGTAGAGGTTGAGCAATCGGGACAGTGGGAGAAACGTCTCTTCGACCATCTCCAGGTCGAGGTTGACACTGATGCCGCTCAGCTTCTCCACTTCCCCTTCGGTGAGAGTGAGCGGCGTTCTTCCACGCAGACTCGCCCAATCGGCGCGATCGAAGTCGAGATATCGCGTGTGATCCACCTTTCGTCAGGCTACTTCACGACACCGTGATCTCGTATCTGCGATACTCGTCCCCCGATGACACAACCACCACAGTTTCCGTCGGAGTCAGGCGCTTATCCCGAGTCGAGTCAGGCCACAACGGCTCTCGTTCTCGGGATCCTCGGCGTAGTCGTCTGCGGAATCCTCGCTCCGATCGCCTGGTCGATGGGCACCAAGGAGCTCGAGGCCATCGACGGCGGGCGCCGACCACCCCAGAATCGGGGTACGGCGAACGCTGGACGGATCCTCGGGATCATCGGAACGGTGCTGCTGGCGATCGGCATCATCTTCATAGTGCTTGCCTTCGTGGGTGTCTTCAGCCTCTCGCTGATCGACAACGCATAAATCGCAAAAGGTCTGCTCTCGCGGGCCGATAGATGCGTGAATGGGGACATTCACCGGTTCACTGCGCGCAATCGGAGACGTGAAATCTCTACCGGCCACCATCGAGTTGGAGGACGGTCGGCTGAGCATCGCGTCCGGAGAAACCGAGATCGGAAGCTGGGATCTCGCTGACATCCACCTGGAGGCGACACCGACCGGCTATCGCATGGCGGCCGAAGGTGACCAGATCCTCATCGAGTTTGAGGACATCGACTCCTTCACGGAGGAACTGGAGAGGGGCAACAAGCGCCGGTTGATCAAACGTGGCAGGAAGAGCGAAGATCGCAAGCCCAGTGAGGTGGCCGCCGCGCCCATAGAGACACCGGTGCGGACCGCCACGCCGGCGGAGCCGCGACCCGGCCGGAACGTCGCCCTCCCTCCTGCGGAGTCTTCACCTGAACCGAAGAGGAAGAAGCAGAAGAAGCAGCGACAGGCTCCGACGGAGAGCCAGCCCACGAGCACCGGGGTGCTCGATTTCGTCGACGGAGTCCTCGTGAAGGCCCAGAAGAGGTTTGGCCCCTATCTCCCGGATTGGGTGTTCACCAGGATCGTGTTCGCCGGGCTCATCGCAGCGCTGGTATTGGTGATCGTGCTCCCCGGCTTGATCTCGGTCCTGCTGCTGGTCGGGGGTCTTCTCCTAGTCCTCTTCGGAGCCGTCGTCTACACCGACCCGATGCTGGCGTCCCGTCTGCTTCCCGGGCGCACCGCCCCCCAGCACGCACTCCTGTTCGGGGTCTTGACACTGATGGTCGGCGTGCTCCTCGGCGTCATAGCGAGGTAGGTATGGGGTATGAGGTATGGGGTATGAAGTATGAAGCCTGAGCTCGACGCTCGGTGCTCAAGGAAAGAGGCCGCCCGAGGGGCGGCCTTCTTCGTACCTGATACTTGGTACCAAGCCTGAGCTCGTCGCTAGACGAGCTCGATGATCGCCTCTTCGGCGCCGTCACCGCGACGCGGGCCCAGCTTGGTGATCCGCGTGTAACCGCCGGGCCGGCCCTCGTAGCGAGGGGCGACCTCGTCGAAGAGCTTGGCCACGGCTGCCTTGTCCGTGATGGTCTTGAGCACGACCCTCCGGGCGTGGAGATCGCCCTTCCGGGCCCTCGTGATCAGCTTCTCCGCCAATGGGCGAACCGCCTTGGCCTTGGCCACCGTCGTTGTCACCTTCTCGTGCATGACGAGATCCGTTGCCAGATTCGCCATGAGGAGCTTCTGGTGTGAGGGCGAGCCGCCTAGACGCGGGCCCTTGCGGGGGCGTGGCATCAGCCACCACTCCCACTGGGGGCGTCGGCGAGGCTGAGGCCCAGCTCATCGAGCTTGGCGATCACCTCGTCGAGGCTCTTCTGCCCGAAGTTGGTGATGTTGAGCAGGTCGTCGGAGGTGCGCTCCACGAGCTCGCCGACGGTCTTGATCTGTGCCCTGCGCAGACAGTTGCGGGGGCGCTCCGACAGGTCGAGGGCTTCGATAGGCAGCTCGAGATCGGGTGAGGTGCTGGTGTCGGGGACCACGTCGACCAGCTCGAGACCCTCGCCCTGGCCCACGTCGGCGAAGATGTCCATGAGCTCGCCGAGTGTCTTGCCGGCGGAAGAAACCGCATCCTTGGGCTCGATCGCCCCGTTGGTCTCGACGTCGAGGACGAGGCGGTCATAGTTGGTCATCTGCCCGACCTGAGTGTTCTCCACCCTGTATGCGACCTTGCGCACCGGGGAGAAGATCGAGTCGACGGGGATCACCCCGATGTGCGTGGAGCCGCCCTTGTTGCTATCTGCGGTGCGATAGCCGACACCGGGGGCGACGGTCATCTCCATCTCGAGACGACCCGAGGAGCTGAGGGTGGCGATGGGGGCGTCGGGGTTCACCACCTCGACTCCGGCCGGCAGCTTGAGGTCCTTGGCCGTCACGTCACCGGCTCCCTTGGCGGAGAGATACACGGTTTGCTCGTCGAAGCCGTCCATGTGGACGACGATCCTCTTGATGTTGAGGATGATGTCGACGACATCCTCCACGACGCCGGGGACCGTCGAGAACTCGTGCTCCACCCCCTCGATCTGGATCGAGGTGATTGCCGCACCCGGGATCCGAGAGAGAAGGGTGCGACGCATGGTGTTGCCCAAGGTGTAGCCGAATCCAGGCTCCAGTGGCTCGACCACGAACCTGGAACGATTCTCGCCGACTTCCTCGATTTCGATTTGGGGACGCTGAACGATCAACAAGTGGGTTACCTCACTTCGAGTAGAGCTCGACGATCAACTGCTCGTTGATGTCTGTGTCGATCTGATCCCTCCTGGGATGAGACTCGACGACGATCTTCCGGGCTTCGGCATCCACCACCAGCCAGTCGGGGACGAGCCGGTCTTGGGTGTCGATGGAATGCTGTATGACGATCAGGTCCTTGGAGCGATCCTTGATGGTGACGACATCACCGGGGCCCACCTGATAGGAGGGGATGTCGACCTTGCCCCCATTGACCTGGAAGTGGCCGTGGTTGACGAGCTGGCGGGCTTGAGGCCGCGTTGCGGCGAGGCCCGAGCGCCAGACCACGTTGTCGAGACGCTGCTCGAGCATCTGGAGCAGAGTCTCACCGGTGATGCCGGGGCGTCGCGCCGCCTCCTCGTAGTAGCGGCGGAACTGTCTCTCGAGGACGCCGTACATGACACGGAGCTTCTGCTTCTCACGAAGCTGGACTTGGTAGTCGCTCTCCCTCACCCGGCCACGGCCGTGCTCGCCGGGCGGGTAGGGCCGACGCTCGACCGCGCACCGCTTCGACTGGCAGAGTTGGGTGCGTGCCCGACGACAACGCTTGCACTTGGGGCCTGTGTAACGAGCCATCAGCCTCTGCGCCTCTTGGTGGGGCGGCACCCGTTGTGCGGGATGGGCGTCACGTCCTTGACCCACGTGATCTCCATGCCCATGTTCTGCAGTGTGCGGACCGCGGTGTCCCGACCCGAGCCGGTCCCGCTGACGATCACGTCGAGCTTGCGGATCCCGTGCTCTCCGGCCCTGCGGGCCGCCTCTTCGGCAGCCACCTGCGCCGCGTAGGGAGTCGACTTGCGCGATCCCTTGAAGCCCACCGAACCACCCGAGGTCCACGCCACGGTGGCCCCGGTCGGGTCGGTGATGTTGATGATGGTGTTGTTGAAGCTGGCCTTGATGTGCGCCTGTCCGTGCGAGATGTTCTTTCGCTCGCGACGGCGAACCCTCTTGGCGCCCTGCTGGCGAGACGTCATTACTTGGTCACCTTCTTCTTACCGGCGATCGCCACACGACGACCCTTGCGGCTCCTGGCATTGGTGTGTGTGCGCTGGCCACGCACCGGAAGACCGCGTCGGTGCCGGATGCCCTGGTAGCTGCCGATCTCGATCTTTCGCTTGATGTTCTGCTGGACGTCGCGCCGCAGATCACCCTCGACCTTGAAGTTGGCCTCGATGAAACGGCGGATCCTGGCCACCTCGTCGTCGGTGAGCGACCGGACCCGTGTCGAGGGATCGATCTTGGTCTCGGCACAGATGGTCTGTGCCGTCGTCTGACCAATCCCGTAGATGTAGGTCAGCGAGATCTCGAGACGCTTGTCCCTGGGAATGTCTACTCCTGCGATACGTGCCATCAGTGCCTGCCCTCGTGACGCTGTCGAGTCGCAGAGCGAGGCAGAGGCGTCCCGGTGCAACCGGGTTGCCTGGAGTTTGAGTACCTCAAACTCCCAACGGATGGAATCCGCGGCGTCGGCCGGCCAGGACGCAGGGCGAAGGCGCACCGGCGAGGTGCGTCGAGGACGAGGACACCGCCGGCGGCGTTTCTGGCCGCTGTGCGGCCGACTTGTGTTATGTGGGTAGGCACGTAATCAACCTTGTCGCTGCTTGTGACGTGGGTTCGAACAGATGACCCACACGCGGCCACGACGTCGGATGATCCGACACTTCTCACACATTTTCTTCGTGGAAGGTCTCACCTTCATCGTGAACTCTCCAATTCTCGGGCACACGCGGACGCGTGTTTTGCCAGGCCATTGTCAGGGGCAACCGGAGCGTGAGAGTGGTTGCGGGCGACAATGCCCTGGCTGACAAGCTCTCTTC
>JBAVPF010000043.1:0-6522 GCA_049692815.1 Acidimicrobiia bacterium | reverse complement strand
GACCAGAAGTGCCGACGCTGCGGCGACGGCTCCTGAGCGTATGGCGATGCCCCTCCGTCTCCTGCGACGTTGGCGCGCGGCTGCGGCGGCCAGCTTCACATGCCGCCTCGCCGACAGCTCCGAAGGTGCCCGGCTCAACTCGACACCGATGATCCTCTGGAACTCGGTTACCGGGTCGCGGGTCGCCTGGGGCTCGCTCATGACAGGTAATCGCTGTAGGCGGCCGTTTCCTTACGGGCGAAGATCGCCCGGAGCGATTGTGCCGCCCGGTGCTGGAGTTGCTCGACCGACCCGGTCGTGCGATTCGTGATCTCTGCGATCTCACGTGATGTCCACCCGCCCAGCACACGGAGGACGAACACTTCCGCCTGGTCGTCGGTCAGTAGCTCGAGGAGACCGAGCAGCTCGTCGAGCTCGACTGAGGCCAGGGCTTCGGCTTCCACGTCGATGGGTGCAGGGACGGTGGCCTGTTCACCGGTGTCGAACATCTCCTCCCTGCGGCGCGCCCGCCGTCTGATCTCGTCCACGCGGCGGGCTCTGGCGATGGTGAAGACCCAGGCCCGGAAGCCGCGATGGTCGCCATCGAAGTCGTCGATACGCTTCGCCACCTCCAGGAACACCTCGCCGAGGATGTCTTCGGCATCGGTGATTCGGGCGGCGCGGAGGAAACCCAGGATCTGGGGCGCCAGCCATTTGTAGAGGTGGTCCCATGCCGTTTGCTCACCGCGACGGGCGGCGTCCAACAGGGCGGGAAAGCGGGAGACGATGTGTGCTGGCGCTCGTGCTGGGGGCATTCGGGTTGGTTGGGGGGACGTCCCAGCCCTGACCCGTACCCGCACATAGTTGCCGACAAACCCGGCCGAAGGCAAGGTGGACCTGAGATTCGCCACGATCGATCGGCCCCACAGTCGATCGAGGCCATTCTGACTCAAACGGGGAGGATGGACCGTAGAGTCCGCTCTGAGCGGAGGCTCCTGGACGCTTGCCGGGAGCCGAGATTCGATTTGGAGAGATGTGTGGCCGTTGTCGAAGTGAGAGGTCTGGTCAAGACGTACGGCGAGTTGTCGGCCGTCGACGGGGTCGATCTCACCATCGAGCCCGGGGAGGTCTTCGCACTCCTCGGCCCCAACGGCGCCGGCAAGACGACCACGGTGGAGATCCTGGAGGGTCACCGCGCCGCGGACAACGGTGAGATCTCGGTCCTCGGGCATGATCCGGCGACCGGCGGGCGAGAGTTCCGGGAGCGGATCGGCATAGTGCTGCAGGATGGAGCCGTCGAGCGGGAGCTGTCCGTCCTAGAGGCATTGGACATCTACGGATCGATGTACCCGAGACGTCTGCCGTCCGACGAGCTGATAGCCATGGTCGGTCTCGAGGAGAAGGCCAACGCCCGGATCAAGACGCTCTCCGGCGGCCAGCAGAGAAGATTGGAGCTGGCGTTGGGTCTGGTGGGTGATCCGGATCTTCTCTTCCTGGACGAGCCGACCACCGGGTTCGACCCTTCGGCGCGGCGTCAGGCGTGGGGCGTGCTGGAGAGACTCGCCGATTTGGGCAAGACCATCCTCCTCACCACCCACTACATGGACGAAGCGCAGCATCTGGCCGACCGGATCGCAGTCATCGATCACGGCCGCATCGTCGCTGAGGGGACACCCGACACCCTGGGCGGAAGACACGACGGGGCTGTCGTGATCAGATTCGGGGTGCCCGCAGGCTTGGATGTCGCCTCGATTCCAGGCGACGGGTTGAGAGAGGCCGGGAACGGGACACTGGAGCTGACCACGGATTCCCCGACCAGGGCCCTCAACGAGTTGACTTCTTGGGCTTTGAGCCGTGGCATCGAGTTGGATCGCCTCGAGCTCACGCGACCGTCCCTGGAGGACGTGTACCTGGAGTTGACTGGTGACGACTGACACCGTTTCGCGGCCCACGTTGTGGCGTTTGGTCTGGAACCAGTTCCGCTATCAGAACAGAATCTTCTGGCGCACCCCGATCGCCGCCTTCTTCACACTGGTCTTCCCCTTGATGCTGCTGGTCCTCTTCGCCGCCATCTTCGGCAACGATCCCATACCCGGTCGCGGGATCACCCCTGCCCAGTACTTCGCACCCGGTCTGGCGGTGTTCGCCGCGGTGTCGGCGACATACACCAACCTGGCCATCGGTACTGCCATCTCTCGTGACAACGGCATCCTGAAGCGGATCAGGGGGACACCCATCCCGCCATCCGGTTACATCGCCGGTCGGGTGCTGTCGGCGGTCTACATGGCATTCATCGCGGTGGTGGTGATGATGGGAGTGGGGATCGCCTTCTACGGAGTACAGCTCTATGCGCGGACGCTTCCTGCCGCATTGTTGACCTTCCTGGTGGGCTCGGGATGCTTTGCCGCCTTGGGGATGTTTGTCGCTGCGATCGCCCCCAACGGTGATGCCACACCGGCCATCACCAACGGCACCCTGCTTCCCATCGCCTTCATCTCCGACATCTTCTTCCCGATCGAGAACCCTCCGACGTGGATGGAAGTGGCGGGCAACATCTTCCCCCTCAAGCCATTCGCAGCCGCTTTCCGGGATGCGTTCGACCCTGCCCTGACCGGTGCCCAGTTCCATTGGCCGGAGCTTGCTGCTCTGATCGCATGGGGTGTCGTCTCCGCCATGCTCGCCATACGCTTCTTCAAGTGGGAGCCACAGGCGGGTGGATCCAAGCGACGACGCGGCCGGGCTGCCGAGGCGAGTGCTTAAACGCTCCGTTCGAGTTGCGGTTGGCTCGTTGCCGCATCGGTCACAGCGGAACGGAAGATGGGTCGGAACGACAGAACGAGCGCTGCCACCCATGCCATCGGGTAACCCCACAGAAAGAGACCCCAGCTCCAGAAGCGGGGGGGCACCCCGTGTGGCGTGGTCACGAAGGCGGTGGGGATCTCCCCACCGACGCCGATGACGACCACGACCAGCAGCCCGAGCCAGCCCATCCGGTGCCCCTCTCGGATCAAAGGCGCTACGACGACGGCGACCAACGCGAACGCGACGAGCCCATACGTGGCGAGCATCTGGAAGTGGAATCCGGTGTGGGTGCGGAGGGCATGCCCACCGAATCGATCTAGGCCGAACGTCCCGTGTTCCATGACGACGATCAAGATCCCCCAGTACACGAGACCTGTCGCCGCGGTGAGCTCAGTGGTACGACGGCGGTAGACGAGGACGATTGCGATAGCGGCCGGAGCCAGTGAGATCGCCAGCCCGATGATCCCCTGGTACAGGGGCGGCGCCGACGTCACGGTCCGGTCTCCGCAACGGAAGCAGGCCGGCCAAAGAGAATGAATCCCATCACGACTGCCATCCAGACGATCGGCACGCCCGCAGCCGTCGACTCGGAGAATGGTGATGTGGCCAGGGCGGTCAGGGCCAGTGCGATGCCAAGACCGCCAAGCCAGCGCGGCCAGCCTCGAGCTCGCAGGAGCCCAATGGAGCCGAGCAGCACCGCCGCGGCTCCGAACCAGGCGGCCTGGACAGTGAGGATGTACACGCCACCAGCCACCAGGAGGAGAATCCGGGCAGTCCCGGCATCGACGAGGAAGGCGTCGAAGAATCCCGCGGCCGGAAGGGCTTCGGCGAGAGTGAAGCCAAGTAGCAGGAGTATCAGGTAGGCCACGCCTGCGGAGAGGAACGTCGCCGCCCCCTTCCAGTCCCCGCCCCCGAGCCGGCCTCCGATGTCTGCCAGCCCCCAGAGGACCAGGATCCCTCCGACCGTCGCCATGAGCCAGCTCACGCTGAGCTGCGTCAGTTGGCCGGTGTCTTGAAACCACCTGACGTGCCGCTCGATGGAGCCGCTGGAGCCCGGGCCACTCGGGAAGCTCCGCACCACAAGACCGCCGACGATGAGAAGCGACCCGAGAAGGCCCGCCACCGGGCCGCCGCTTCGTCGCTCAGGCAACGCCGTGCCCCAGTGACTCGCCTCGGCTCCGAGCCGTTGCGAACAGGCTCACTGCCACGGCGATCACCCATGCCATTCCGACGAAGAATCCGGCTGTGGCGAAGGCGTTGAGGGAGTCTGCGGCGAAGGTGAACACCCCGATGACGTTGAGGGCGCCGGAGATGAGCCCCAGCCAGGCGGCCACCGTCCAGATTCGACCACGGGTTTGGAGCATCACGACTGCGGCCGCCACCTGTGCGACAAACAGGAACATGTCGAACATGGCGAGCGCGGCGTCGAAGACCCACTGCGCGACGTTGAAGTCTGACGCCAGTGCCGCCCGGAACACGGGATCGGTGCTGTCGGCCCAAGCCGGGAGTATGTGGCCCACGATCACCGCGGCGGCCACCGCCACCATGCTCTGTATTGCGATCGAGACCAGGCCTGCGGCGGCCGCGACCTGCATCACCGGTCGGTTCTCCGTCCGCAGGGACCAGTAGGCACCCAGCCACAGGAACATCGAGAGGAGAGGGATCGCGCCCAGCAGCCAGGGCGCCAGACCGGCGAGGTTGCCTCCTGCCGCGAGATCATCGAGAAACTGCCGCCCGTGGTTGCGTGGGATGTCGACGCTCGACGCCATCACGAGGATCCCCAGACCGGGGATCGCCACGACGGGGATCAGAAGCGTCGCCAGCGCGCAGAACCGAATCAGGCGGGGAGACACGCCCGGTGCCGTAGGAAGGTCGATATGGTCGGTTTGATGAGCGATGGGCACGGTGCCTCCTCCCTTTGTGGAAGTTACACTACTATGACAATAGTGATACTACTGTGAAGTGTGATGATGGTCAAGAGGTCCTATAACGCCCCTCGCCGTGAGGAGCAGGCACGTGAGACGAGGGCAGCGATGATCCAGGCCGCGCATCGTCTGTTCGTAGAACACGGATACGCGGCGACGTCGATCCGACAGATAGCCGACGAAGCCCGCGTCGGCGAACAGACCGTGTACCGCGTCTTCGACAACAAGGCGGCGCTGCTCCGCGAAGTGCTTCTCGCCACGGTGTCGGGCGGCACGCCGGCTTCCGTGGCCAGGGAAATGGGCGACTTCATGGCCAGTGTCGGCGCGGAACAGACTCCTTCGGAACGGATTCGAGTCGTGGCCGCCTGGAGCGCGAGCGTCTACCAGCGGGGTGCGGCAGATCTCGAGGAAGTGGTCTTCGCAGGGGCCGCAGCCGACCCCCGAGTCGAGGACCTGGCTCATTACATGAAGGAACAGCGTTACGGGGACATCAGGGCGTTGGTCCCTGCGGTCGCCGGGGACGCGGGCCCGCCACGCGGCATGACCTTCGATGACATCGCCGACTACATCTATGCGGTCTGGTCGAGCCCGGTGTACCGAATGCTGGTGACAGATCGAGGCTGGTCTCTGGAGAAGTACATCGACTGGTGCGTGCTCATGGTCGAGCGGATGTTCCTCGACCATCTCCATGACAGGTGAGGCCGGGGACTCAAGGCCGAACCTCCGTCAGAACCTCAGGCCTGTGGAGTCAACCCCGCTCGGCTTCCCAGTCGCGCAACAGACGTTTCGGAGCCCGAGTCGCCCAGGCTTCGACCACCAGCTCCTCGAGAGCGCCGAGAGGGATGTCGTCCAACAGCACCAGGATCGCGGGGTATCCGTCGAAGTGCGGGGTCGTGAAGCAGAAGCCTGCTTCCTCCGCCAACAACGCCTCTTTGGCCACGAGGTCGGGGACGCGGACGCCGAGGATGGGCCCATCAGGGGCGGTATCGCCCAGGGCCTCGTAGTCGGCCTTTCGTAGGGGTCGCTCCCAGGCGAAGGGCTTGTCCCTCACCCGCCACCCGCGCAAACCCTGGCGAGAGATGACCTCTGTGACCTCCGGCAGCGCCAGGGCTTTCGCGCTCACATCGTCCCAGGACGCCATGTCCGGAACCTACCTGTACGGGCATCGCCGTCGTGGGGCTGGCAGTAGCCAACTGCCGCTGCGATAATCGAGGTCTCCCGCGCCCGTAGCTCAATTGGATAGAGCGTCTGACTACGGATTATCCACCATTGAGCGCTATGCGGAACGGGGAAAACGCAGGTCAGCGACGAGCGTGGACCCCAGAATCAGGCGCTGTATCTCACGGTGGGTTTCGGCTACTCCCTTCTCCTGCTCGTACACAGGTTGCGGGTTCTCGGTATCCGTCTGGCATATCGCGAGTTGATGCTTTCGAACCAGTCGCAGAACCGGTTTCAATCGAGTCGCAAACCCACCGTCTGCAACCCGGTCTTCAATCCGTCTCCACTGTTCGTCTGGACGCGTTCGGCGCGCTTGGTGAGGTGCTCGGTCACGATCTTCGTCGTCCTGCGGTGGCCGGTACCAGGCTGACGAGCAGATCGGCCATGTCCCATGCCGGGAACGAGGGCAAGCCTGCCTTCGGATCCACGGCCGCCGCGCAACCCACCCGTTTCAGCGATCCTTCAGCGGCCCCCGGCATGATCCGCATCGACATGAGCAGGGGGTCTACTGCGGTGCCGAGAGTGCCGAGAGTTCGTAGGTCGGGCAGAGCTGACGGCCGGTACTCGCCGGCGCGGCGAACCGTCCGTTCAGGTGACC
>JBAVPF010000042.1:0-5991 GCA_049692815.1 Acidimicrobiia bacterium | reverse complement strand
ACCCTTCTGTGAGTGTTTGTCCGTACTCAGTACTGACAAACACTCACAGAACAGTGATAAGGGTCAGCTGACCTGGTTGCCCTCGTCGTCGAACTCCATGACGGGTCTGACCTCGATCTTGCCCAACCAGGCGCCGGGGATCTGCTGTGCCACCGTCAGCGCGCCGTCGAGATCGGGGGCCTCGATGATGTAAAAGCCGCCGAGCACTTCCTTGGTCTCGGCGAAGGGGCCGTCGGTGAACACGGCCTTCCCGCCCTTGCCCCCTTCCACGTGGATGGTCGTGGCCGTGGAGGCCGGGTGCAAGGCTTCGCCGCCGGCCAGGGATTCGGCGTTCTTCTGCCCGAACTCCATGTAGTCGGCCATCACCTGCCCCATCTCCTCGGGGCTGGCCGCCGAGGGGTCGTAGTCCTCGCCGTAGATCAGTGCTGCGTACTTGGGCATCAGGCAGTCCTTTCTCGTTGCTGGGGTGCCTTCATGCTCAGATGTCGAAGCTACCGCAGCGAAATCGACACCGATTCATCTTTCTAAGCGGCGTGGGGACGAAATACCGTCCGCACGGCATCAGGAAACGTCAATAGTCGACGTCGAGCTCGGCGACGGCAACGCCCCACTGCTGGATCGCCGACTGATGCATCATCAGCTTGGCGAGATTGCCCGACACCTTCAGCTTGCCCGTCATGAACGCGGTCTGTGTGTTGAGGTCGCCCTTGGAGATGGCGACGGCGGTGTCATATGACTGCTTGACGGTGACGTCTGCATCTTCGAGCTCGCCGATGACGACGTTGGTGGTGCCACCGGACGACTTGAGGTAGTAGTCGACGCTGCCGTCCGGGCCGTCATCGGTGGTGAATTGGATGCCCAGCTCCGCTGCCCCTATAGCGTTCTTGAAACCTTCGTGGTTGGCAAGGGCGGTGGTCACGTCATGGGCCCAGTCTTCGGAGAGAAACTTGGACAAGGGGTCTCCTTGGTCGGTGGATGCGGCGATCGTAGCGGAGCCCCGAATTTGAGTGATGGCTCAACCGATGAGCTTGGCGATCGACGCCTCCATCCCCTGGGGCAGGCGGGTGAGTGGGCTTCTCGGATACCCGGGCTCCAAGCCGGCGGCGCGCGCCGCCGCCTTCACGCCCGGCACTCCATGCGGCTCCACGTCTCCACTCAGCCGGCTCAGCCGCTTCTGCAGCTTTCTCGCCCCTTCCGGGCTCGTCTTCGCCGCCTCCAGGGTCTGGAGGACCAAATCGGGCGCGTAGTTGCCACTTCCGGTGATCGCACCGTGACATCCGACGGCGATGGCCGCGGTGAGTGCTTTGGAGGATCCGGAGAAGAGGGTGAACCCTCCCGGCGTTGCATCGATGATCGTTTGGAGACGCACCACGTCACCACTGGAGTCCTTCATGCCGATGATGTTGCGATGACGGGAGAGTCGTGCCACCAGCTCGACGGGGATGCTGTAGGAGGTGATCGACGGTACCGAGTAGATGAGCACGGGCACGGCCGAAGTCTCGGCCACGACGCGATAGAAGTCGACGATCGCCGCGTCACGTCCCCTGGCCAGGGTGGTTGGTGTCATGACCAACACGGTGTCGGCTCCTGCCTCGACGGCCTCGGCTACCTGGGCCAGCGCAACTCGCGTCGACTCGGCCGCGATGCCCGTCATGAGATGAGCCTTCCTGCGCCGCCCGGTCTTGACGAGTTGTCCCCTCTCGCCGGGCTCGAGGTAGGGGCCCTCCCCGTTCGAGCCCCCGATGACGAACCCCTCGATGCCACGTTCGGCGAGGGCTCGCATGTTGTGGGTGTGTGCCTTGACGTCGACCTCACCTCGCTTGGTGAAGGGTGTGATCAGCGCCGGCATGTACTCGGGGAGTGGCCGCATCCCGGCAGCCTAGGGGTGTCCTTCGACCTCCCGATCGGTTTGTGCTCCCGTGATGACCGTGCCGAGATCGAACCATGTCATCGACCGGTTTTCGACGCCAGAGTGCTTGGCATTCCCGGTGAGACTGTCATGTGATATTATTGTCACATGACGTCACTCCGACAGGCGGTGGACGAGGAAGCCGACGTGTGGCGGGCACTCGCCAACCCGATCCGCCGCCGGCTGCTCGACCTGTTGCGGGACGGTCCACGCACGACCGGCGATCTCGCCGACGAACTGGCGGACCTCAGCCGCTTTGCCGTGATGCAGCATCTCGGAGTGCTCACCGGCGCAGGGCTCGTTCGAGTGCGGCGTCGAGGCCGATACCGGTACAACCACCTGGATCCGGTGCCCTTGAGACGGTGGTACGAGCGATGGGTCGTGCCGCTCGCCGACGACGCAGGGGCGGAGATCCTGGCGCTGGAGCGAGCCGTGGAACTAGAAGGAGGAGCACAAATGCCCGAGAAGACCGATGCGTTCCGCACCGTGCGGATCGTGAGTGAGCTGCGTTTCGACGCGACCCCAGAGCGGGTATTCGAAGTACTGGCGCACCGATCGATGGAATGGTTCCCGTACACCTACGGAGGCGAGCGAGTGGAAGCGGTGGTGGTCGAGCCTTTCGTCGGTGGCCGTCATTTCGAGGATTGGGGAAACGGGGGAGGCCACCTCTACGGGCACGTCACGGTATACGACCCACCCCACCATCTCGCGTACCGGGGGCGAATCATGGCGGGCACCATCCTCGACACCGAGTACGAGATCGAGGCCGACGAGAGTCATACCATCCTGCGCATGCAAAAGGTGGCCGTCGGGCCCATGAGCGAGGACGAGGCGGCGGGGATCGCAACGATGGGAGACATCGGCGGGTTCGAGAACGAGCTGCGCGCGGTGATCGAAGGATGACAGATCCTCACGTGGTGCGGCCCGGCGACGCCCCGACGCCCTTCACGGCAGCCGAGATCCGTGCCGGATGTCGGCCGGGACGCGAGATCCGGATCATGGTGGACCGCCCTGGTGACAGCCGATTCCTTCGTGTGATTCACTTCATCGATGGCGACGCCGAGGGTGCCCTTCAGGAATCGCAACGCTTCACGATGGACGGGGAGGCCATCGACCAGGCCATCCGGGAGCGAACGAGATGGAGCGATTTCCAGTCCCATGCCTCGTTTCCTGCCGCAGCGACGACTATCGAGGAGGACCTGATCGAAACACCCGCAGGCACGTTCGACTGCCTCCGCTACGACGTACGCCGCGACGACGGCGTCGAGACTTTCTGGTTCGCCACGGGACTCCCGGGAATGCCGGTGAAGGTTGAGAAGAGGGAGGGCGGCGAGGTCACTTTCGCCATGACGATGACGACGAACGTGGCGGGAGGCTGAGTGGCGGTGTCATCGAGTCGGAAGACTCCGGAGGGCCTCGACGTCTCGAACGAGTTCGACCTACCCGCGGACCGGGTTTGGCTGAACGCTGCACACCAGGGCCCCTTGCCGAAGCGCGGGATCGAGGCGGCGGAACGGATGATCCGCTGGAAGGCCCGGCCTCATCACCTTCAGCCGTCGCGAGCATTCACCGACCTCCCCGACGAGCTGAGGGAACGTCTTGCCCGCCTGATTGGCGCAAAGCCCGCCGAGATCGTCATTGCCAACAGCGCGTCCTATGGCCTTCACCTCATCGCCAACGGCCTCGAGCTCCGGGCCGGCGACGAGGTCGTGGTGGCCGCCAACGATTTCCCGTCCGACATCCTCCCGTGGCTACGGCTTCAAAGGCATGGGGTCGAGGTGCGCCAGATCCAGCCGAAGGCCGCGGTGCCAACAGTAGAGGAAGTTCGTGCCGCAGCTACCCGGCGGACGCGAGTGTTGTGTCTCAGCTGGGTGCACTCCTTCTCGGGGCACATGGTCGACCTGGAGGCGATCGGGTCCTTTTGCCGGGAAGCCGGGGTGTTGTTCGTCGTCAACGGATCCCAGGCGATCGGCGCGATCCCGATCGATGTGGCCGCAGTGCCGGTAGACGCCCTGGTGGGCGTCGGGTTCAAATGGCTCTGTGGTCCCTACGGGACAGGGTTCGCATGGCTGGGAGAGCGAGCCTGGGAGCAAGTGAGGCCGACGAAGCTCTACTGGTTGACGGCGTTGTCGACCGACGACCTGACGAAGCCGGATCTGGACCTGAGGTCTATAGACGCTCCCACTGTGGGGAGACACGACATATTCGGGACCGCCAACTTCCTGAACAACGCCCCCTTCGTAGAATCCATCTCACTCATCAGCGAGACGGGAGTCGACGCGATCCACCGCCACGATCTCGACCTGGCGGCACGGCTGGTCGAGGGGCTCGATCCACGCCTTTTCGAGACGCAGGACCGGGGGAGAGCGGGGAGGATGTCGAGCTTGGTATTCGTCCTGCCGTTCCAGACGTCATCCGGGGTAATGGTCGAGCGGCTCGCCGACGCCGGGATCGATATCTCAGAGAGGAGCGGGATGATGCGGTTCTCACCCCACTTCTACAACACGGTCGACGAGATAGATCACGTCGTGGGCTTGATGAACACGCCACTCGCATAGGGAGGCGCTGTGTCGGCAGAGGCCTACGGAGCCGGCGGCTCCATGCGGAACACCGCGTCGTCGATGTAGGTGACCGTCCCGCTCCACCACAGGAAGTCGGTTAGCCAGTCGTGATCGAAGACCACCCTGACGCCGATCCAGTCGGCGCTGGTGCCCGAGTTGTTGCGGTCGCCCGGGTCCCAATTCGACCCCAGCGAGATCGGGTACCACAGACTGCCGCCTCCACACGCGATGAGGCCGGGCTCGCCGCTGACACCGGGCCGATAACGGCGGTTGTAGGAAGAACCGGCGCCCGGATAGCTGCCGTTGGCGTCGGAGCGGTAGATGTGGACCTCGTCCAGTTCGCCTGAGTTGAGCGATTGGAGGGCCCCGGCCGTGGCCTCGAGGATTACACAGTCGGCCGAGCCGTACGTCGCCGCGGAGGCGGCGACACGGGCGCCCTCACGAGTAGACACCGAGACCGAGAGCCAGTCGCGGAATGCCATGCCGTATTCGAATGCCCCCAGGGCGATGGTCAGGAGCAGGGCGAAGACGATGGAGAACTCGATGACGGCCGCGCCCTTGTCCTCACTCTTGCTGCGGCGGAGAAGCAGTGATCTCATGGGTTGGGCACCAATGCGACCGGGTTACCGATGACCTTGGCCTCCCAGGTGGTGCGGTCATGGGCAGTCTGGAGTGCGAGGTTCATCTTCCAGAAACAGTCGGAAGAGCAGGTGTAGTCGGCAGGGATCTCGATCTCCATGGTTATCCACTCCCCGTTGAACCTCGAGTCACCGCCCGACGAGGTCTGGATGGTGCAGCCGGAGCCGTTCGTCGGGTTGTTGGGTGACACGGCGTTGGTGGCGGTCCAGGAGCAGGTGACGCCGCTGACCCCGGGTGGCGGTATCACCGTCATGTTGCCGGTGCCGTTGGTCTCACCCGGGTCGAAGAATGTCAGCTCCAGGGTCTTGTTGGCGTGGATGGGGCTGACCTCGGCGATGTACACGATGGCACTGCCCACGCCGCCGTCGTTGGTGAATATCGACATCTCGTTGAGCGAGTAGACCCTGGGGACGTCGGTCCCGAGGGTGTCCGAGTCGACCATCAGCGAGTACTGGTTGGTCCCACCGAGGCTGCTCCCACCGTTCCCGATGCGAAGGACGTAGATGCCCTGGGTCACATTGGTGATGCGGCACATGCGAGCCCACTTGTTCTTGTATGTGCTGGAGCTCGATCCCGAGTTGATGGTGAGGCTGTTGGTTCCGAGTGAACAGGCGACGTGGTCGGTGTTGTCCTCGGGGACGAGCGGTGAAATGTCCGGCTTGTACAGATTGAACGACATGTTGGTCCCGCCCGAGTTGGAGTTCGCCAGGTTGTCGTAGTCCCCGGTCTCGTCGTTCAAGCTGGATCGGTCGTAGTAGCCGCCGTCATACAGGAAGAGGTCGACCCAGCTGGCCCCGGCGGGCACATCGACGGCGAAGTAGTAGTAGGGGTCATAGTCGGGGTTGGAACCGCTGCAGTTGTATCCACAGCTGACTGCATAGG
>JBAVPF010000041.1:0-6094 GCA_049692815.1 Acidimicrobiia bacterium | reverse complement strand
CCGAACCCGTCGAGGCCGACCCGGAACGACGTCTCCGCCGGTGGGTCGAGCGCGGACAGATAGCGCTCGTAGGTGACCCGGTCGACCGTGTCGAGGAAGCGAAGGGTGATGTGCCAGTTGGAGGCGGGGACCCTTCGTCCCGGGATAGGCATGCCCGAGATGATCTCGTCCAGCACGAACCTGACCTCCGGTGGCGGGTCGACTGCGACGAAGACCCTGCCGACTAGCTCGTCCACCACTTCCCGCAAACGGCCAAACGGGCCAGGTGCAATGCGCTGGTGGTCCCATAGGTCCGGACTCGCTCGCGATCACCCGGCATGCGCAACTCCCGAGCCCTGGTGCCCTCGGGTGTTGCCACCCCGATCACCATGCTGCCCGCAGGCTTCTCCAGCGGCTCCGGGCCCGCAGACCCGGTGACGGACACGACCACGTCCGCATCGAGGAGCTTGCGAGCCCCGTCGGCCATCTCGACGGCCGTCTGCTCGTCCACTAGATGCGTCACGTCCCCGACACCGAGCAGACGACTCTTCAACTCGGGGTCATAGGCGACCAGGCCACCCTTGACATGACGGGACGACCCGGGGATCGAGGTGAGGGCTGCTGCGACCAGGCCACCCGTCATCGACTCGGCCGTGGCGATCGACCAGCCTCTCTCCTCGAGCAACCGCATGAGCACCACCTGGACGGTGTCGTCGTCCGAGCCGAAGTACCAGGGGGCGAGACGACGCCTGACTTCGGCCTCCACCGGTGCGATGAGCTGGTCTGCCTCCTCCGACGTGTCCGCCTTGGCGGTGACCCTCACCTTGATCTCGCCTGCAGACGCCAGGAACGCCACGGACGGGTTGGTCGAGGCCTGATACAGATCGTCGAGGATCTCACCCACTGCGGACTCGCTCTGCCCCCACGTGCGGAGGAGACGGCTGACCACCACTGAAGGGCCACCGGAGCGAGCGGCGATCCTGGGGAGTACCTCCGTCCCCAGCAGGTGCTCCATCTCGGCCGGGACGCCGGGAATGCAGAAGATGAGCGTGCCCTCATGGTCCAGGGCGAGCCCGGGGGCGGTTCCCTTCGGGTTCATGAGGAGCTCGGCCCCGGCAGGATGATGAGCCTGTCGCAGGTTGGACTCCGGCATCACACGCCCCCGCTCCGCCCACCACCCTTCGAGACGTTTGGCATATGCGTCGTCCAGGACCATCTCCCGGCCGGTGGCCTCACACACCGCCTCCCGAGTCAGGTCGTCCCGGGTGGGCCCGATGCCACCCGTGATGACGACGGCGTCGGCGCGGCCCAAAGCGATGCGTATCGACGTGGCCACCCTCTCCAGGTTGTCCCCGACCACCTGCTGGTAATGGGCATCGAACCCATGAGCGGCCAGCTCCGAGCCGATGAACGACGCGTTGGTGTTCGTTATCTGGCCGAGGAGGAGCTCTGTGCCCACGGCGATGACTTCCACGATCACGAGGCGCAGGTTACGACTCGCGTGCCACAGTGCCGCCGTCGGCCGTTCCCCGTCGGGTCGTCTGGCGGTCCTCCATCGGGGTCGGCGGGTCTAGGAGCGGGTGGCTTCGATGACGGCGAACAGCTCAGCAGAGTCGCCGGCGTCGGCGAGGGTATTCCAGGTGGCGGTGCTCACCCCGCCGTCCCCCTCGATCTCGGCACATGCCAGATAGACGGCGTCGGCGAGGGCACCGAGTCTGTGGTCGGCGGCGAAGGCCTGGCCGATCGACATCCTGGCGGTGGCCACGTCCAGCCTGCCCAAGGCCCTGATCGCTTCCTCGGCGTGCTCGAGCGCCCTCTGGTCCACGATGTCTGCCTAGATCTCGGGGAAGAGATACCTGCGCAGGATGTCGATGCGGTCGTCGATGGTCTCGGGGTCGAGATACCAGAGCATGGCGGCCACGGTGGACAGGAGAGGGTTCCCGTCCTGGGGAGTGAACGAGAAGCCGACGATCTCGTTGCCATTGCGAACCGCCAGGGTCTCCAACGCCACCACGGCCTGGCTCATGAGCCGTCCGTAGTAGCCGTGGTCGCGCCCGAACGAGAACACCTGGTTCGCAGACTGCTTGTGTGTCACCGCGATGCGGGTGTTCGCATCGAGCCGATCCCTGATCTCGCTCATGTCGATGTCCCGGTCGAGGGTCAGGGAGAAGTGGAGCGAGTGCATGTACTGGGTGTTGAGCTTGATCGCCGACGAGTGCAGGTTGAGGTCGTAGCCGAGTGTGCTAAAGAGGTCGTGGGCGTCCCGGGCATGATGAGTCCCGAACCTGGGATCCCCGTGCCCGCCCACCACGGGGCTGGCGATGAACCCGCTGTCCTGGGAGATGTCGTTGGCGCGGCGCATGCAGAGGAAACGCCCGTCCACCAGATGGTTGGTGCCGTCGGGATCCATGGCCAGGGCCTTGATCAGCACCGAGAGGTTGTGGGTGTTGCAGCTGACGATCTGGAGGAACTTGTCCTGGTTGGGGATGAGCGCTTCGTCGTTGATGCCCCGGGCATACATCTTCCCGAAGCCGTACTCGGAGCCCTGGGCCATGAATCCGATCGGGCCCACGGCGCTGTTGTAGAACTCCTCTTTCATCTCGTTGCCAACCGGTGTGCAGTCGATCACCACGGTTGCCCTCTCGATCGCCTCGATCGTCTCGAACTTGGGGGTATGGCCCAGCTCCTCGAAGGTGGCCTTGCGGTTGTCGTCCACGGCGAGGACCGCTCCCCGCCTGACCAGATCTTCCACTTTCGCCTTCTCGGTGACGAGTGGCGTGCGCTTGTGGAACGTCACCTCGTCGATGCCGAAGTGCGTCTTGTTGTCGGCCAGGAGGCCGATCAGGGGCTCACCGATCGTCCCGGTGCCCACGACGTGAACGATCTTCATCAGAGGTTCCTCTCGAGCTGTCGAAAGTGCTGTTCGACGGTCATGGTACCGGCTGACATCGCGGCGCCAATGGCCCTAGCCGAGCACCGGCTCGTTGCGTGTTGCCAGCTCGGCCCACACACTCACACCCGCGTACTCCTCGAGAAAGCCCTGTGGGTAGGAAGGAATCCCGGGGGCGCTGGCCCCGCTCAGACGTTCCATCTCGTCGGGCCCCAGCTCCCATTCGAGGGCGCCCAGGTTCTCTTCCAGCTGTGACACGCTACGACAGCCCAACAGAACCGAGGTGACCAGAGGGCGGGCCCGAACCCAATTGAGGGCAACCTGGCTCATTGGCACATCGCGTCTCTTCGACATGGCCTCCACTTCGGCGACGACACGCCACGTTCGCTCGTTGTTGCGAAGGTCGTATGCCTCGACACCACGGCCCGGGTCCTCACCGAGACGTGTTGCCCCGGTCGGTCTGCTGCTCGAAGAGTACTTCCCGGTCAGCCAGCCACCTCCGAGCGGCGACCATGGCAGCAGGCTCAGGCCCAGATCCATGCAGACGGGCATGATCTCGAGCTCGATCTCACGCGACAGCAGGCTGTACTGAGGCTGCAGAGACACCACCGGAGCCCACCCCCGGGCGGACGTGATCCGGGCCGCCCGCTCCAGGTGCCAGCTCAGGTAGTTGGAGACACCGACGTGACGTACCTTGCCCGCGACCACGAAGTCGTTGAGCGTCCCCAGCGTCTCTTCCAAGGGTGTGCCCGGGTCCCATGCGTGCATCTGATAGAGATCGATTGCCTCCACACCCAGACGCCTCAGGCTGGCGTCCAGCGCCTGGACCAGATGTCTTCGCCCAGCCCCCACGTCATCAGGACCGTCGCCCATGGAGAAACGCGCCTTGGTGGCCACGACGATGTCGTCGTGCTCGCCCCGCCTGGCCAGCCACCGTCCGACGATCTCCTCCGAGACCCCGTGGGAGTAGACGTCGGCGGTGTCTATGAACCGGCCGCCACGCTCGACATAGTGGTCGAGGATCGCGTGGGAAGCCGTCTCATCGGCCTCCGCACCAAAGGTCATGGTCCCCAGGCCGAACACGCTCAGACCGAGACAGGACGACCCGAGCTCTCTCTTCTCCATGTCGTGAGCCTAGAGCTGCGCCCAGTACCAGTACTCAGTACCCGGTACTAAGTACTCAGTACCGCGAGCGAAGCGAGCTCAGCGAGCTAGAACTGCTCCTCCTCGGTCGAGCCCTTCAGTGCCAGGGTCGAAGCCTGGCCACCGGAGACCGCCTCATTGACGAGGTCGAAGTAGCCGGCACCAACCTCACGCTGATGCCGAGTGGCGGTGTAGCCACGGCTCTCCATGGCGAACTCCCGGTCCTGCAGCTCGACGTAGGCGGACATCCCTTTCTCGGCATACCCGCTCGCCAGCTGGAACATCGACTCGTTGAGGGCGTGGAAGCCGGCGAGCGTTATGAACTGATAGCGGTATCCCATCGAGCCAAGCTCCTTCTGGAACCGGCCGATCGTGTCCTTATCGAGGTGTGCGCTCCAGTTGAACGACGGCGAGCAGTTGTAGGCCAGCATCTTCCCCGGGTGCTCGGCGTGGATGGCGTCGGCGAACCGCCGCGCCTCGTCCAGATCGGGGTGGGCGGTCTCACACCAGATCAAGTCGCAGTAGGGGGCATAGGCCAGCCCGCGTGCGATGGCCGAATCGAGCCCACCGGTCACTTGATGGAAGCCCTCGGCGGTCCGCTCCCCCACGATGAACTGGCGATCCCGGGGGTCGATGTCCGAGGTCAAGAGTGTCGCCGAGTTGGCATCGGTGCGGGCGACGATGATGGTCGGCACACCCATCACGTCGGCGGCGAGCCTGGCCGACTGCAGCGTCCTGACGTGTTGGCTGGTGGGCACGAGGACCTTGCCGCCCATGTGCCCGCATTTCTTCTCGGCGGCGAGCTGGTCCTCGAGGTGGACTCCGGCGGCCCCGGCCCGGATGAAGGCCTTGGTCAGCTCGAAGACGTTGAGGACGCCACCGAAGCCTGCCTCGCCGTCTGCGACTATGGGGACGAACCAGTCGGTCTCGGTGTCCCCTTCGGCCCAATGGATCTGATCGGCGCGGCGCAGCGCATTGTTGATCCTCTTGACCAGGTCCGGAGCGGAGTTCGCCGGGTATAGCGACTGGTCGGGATAGACCTCTCCGGCCAGATTCCCGTCGCCGGCAACCTGCCACCCGGACAGATAGATCGACTTGAGGCCGGCCTTCACCATCTGAACGGCCTGACCACCCGACAACGCCCCCAACGAGTTGACATAGTCCTCCGTATCGAGCAACCCCCAGAGCTTCTCGGCCATCCGGTAGGCGAGTGTCTGCTGCTCTCTGATGCTGCCTTGCAGCCGGATCACATCGGTGGCCGTGTAATCGCGGGTGACCCCCTCCCATCGAGGGTCGTTCTCCCACTCCTCTGCGAGACGGGCGGCTTCGGCTTCTAGATGTGTCACTGGCTCTCCTAGTTGATCTGCTCGTAGGCGGGAAGGGTGAGGAAGTCGACGAAGTAGTCCGACAAGGCCACCTCCTCGAAGATCTTGCGGGCGGCATGAAGACGGCTCTCCACCAGACCGGGGCCGTCTTCCAACTCGGCCATCACCTCATCGGCGATGGCCCGAACGAAGGCCTCGGTCACTCGGGCGCCTTCGGCGGTTGAGACGCCGTGATGGACCCACTGCCAGATCTGTGATCTCGAGATCTCGGCGGTGGCAACGTCCTCCATCAGGTTGTCGATGGCCGCCGCACCCGTCCCGGAAAGCCATGAAGCCAGGTAGCGGATGCCGACCGACACGTTGGTCCGCACACCCTCGCGCGTGACGGAGCCGGGGAAGTCGAGGTCGAGGAGATCGGCCGGGCCGACATCGACGTCGTCTCTCATACGCCCAAGCTGGTTCGGCGCCTCACCGAGCACGAGGTCGAACTGCTCCATGGCGACGGGGACCAGATCGGGGTGGGCCACCCAGGTGCCGTCACAGCCGGCTCCGGCCTCGCGGGCCTTGTCGGCCGTCACCTCCGATATCGCCCTCTCGGTCACCTCAGGATCACGCCGGTTGGGGATGAACGCGGCCATCCCGCCGATTGCGTGGGCCCCGCGGCGATGGCAGGTCTTCACCATCAGCTCCGTGTAGGCGTGCATGAACGGGACGTTCATCGTCACCTGACGTCGATCCGGCAGCACGAACGCGGGAT
>JBAVPF010000040.1:0-4327 GCA_049692815.1 Acidimicrobiia bacterium | reverse complement strand
CTCGCGTTGTCTTCGAGGGTTGCGCCCGTCTCTTCCACGTCAGGCCAGTCGAGGCCACGGACGATCTCGTTCGCCAGCCCCGTACCGTCGAGCAGGGCTTCGATCTCGGTCATTTTGTCGGGATTCTTCGACGCCACGACCAGCCGTGGGATCAACCGGCCACCGCCCTCCGTTGCATGTCATGGAGCTCTGAGATCCCGCTGGAAGCCAGATCGAGGAGCTCGTCGAGATCGTCCCTGGTGAAGGGGGCCCCTTCTGCGGTGCCCTGGACCTCCACGAGAAGGCCGCGGCCACTCATCACGACGTTGAGGTCGACCTCGGCTCGTACGTCGTTCTCGTAGTCGAGGTCGAGGATCTTCTCCCCGTCCACGATGCCCACCGACACGGCAGCCACCTCGTCGATGATCGGGTTGGCCGGAATGATCTCCTTTGACACCGCATCCTCGAGAGCCTGGTGGAGCGCAATCCAGCCGCCGGTGATGGCGGCCGTCCTGGTTCCTCCGTCGGCTTCGATCACGTCGCAATCGACCCGAGCCATGACCTCGCCCATCCTCTTGAGGTCGACCGCGGCTCGAAGGGCCCGCCCGATGAGTCTCGAGATCTCCTTGGCTCTCCCACCCGAGACGTGATCGCGCCTCACACGCTCGTAGGACGAGCCGGGAAGCATTGCGTATTCCGCCGTCACCCATCCCCGCCCCTTGTCCCTCATCCAGCGGGGCACGTCCGCGTCGACCGAGGCGGTGCACAGCACTCTCGTCTTTCCCATCGAGATGAGCACCGACCCCGGTGTGGAGTCGGTGAAGGCGAGCTCAACAGTGGCCGGGCGCAGCTCGTTGTGGGGGCGATCTGTCATTGCGGGCACGCTACCGGCCGATGTCACACGTCGAAACTCGAACCGGGCACGGCCAGCATGACCGGGCGGTCGAAGCCTGCCTCTGCCTCGGCCACCGAAACGCTCGGGTCGAGATATGGGGGAATGTGTGTCAGCACCAGCCTCTTTGCACCCACGGCTCGTGCGATCTCGCCGGCCTCTCCTCCGGTCAGGTGCTGGGGATAGTCCTTCTCTGACGCCGGCCCCTGGAGCGACGCCTCCGACAGCATTACGTCAACCCCGGTTGCGAGATTGCGCCAGTCTCCTTCGGGCCCGGTGTCGGCTGTGTAGAACAAGGTCCTGTGATCGCCTGTCCATCGTGAGCCGACCGTCGGCACCGAATGGTTCATCTCGACGAACTCGACCGTGAGCTCACCGACCTCGACGATGTCGCCCGTGCCCACCGGGAGGAAAGTGAAGCATGCCGGCTCCCTGTCGATGAAAGCGACGAGTTTGTCCCATACCACTTGGGGCGCGAACAGGGGCACTGCTTCACGGGGTGTGGGCCGATAGGTCCATGCGTGATAGGCCGCCATGAGATCCGAGCAGTGATCGGGATGTTGATGGGAGACGACGACAGCGTCGATCAGATCCGGATCCACCGGGAGCGACATGAAGGTGCCCGGCCCGGCGTCACACCAGACCCTCGTTCCCCTCTGCTCGATCACGTAGCCGGCGGCGGGCCTCCCCGGGGCAGGAAAGGTTCCCGAGGAACCGACGACATGGACCCTCATGGTGAGAGACGCTGTTTGACCCAGCCGATACCCGAGCGCGAGTAGACCACACGGTCGTGGAATCGGTTGGGCTGACCCTGCCAAAACTCGACGGTGTCGGGCACGAGCTTCCAACCGCCCCAATACCTCGGCCTGGGTATCTCCGAATCGCCGAACTCGGCCTCGAGACGTCTGAACCGGGCGTCCAACTCGTCCCGGGAGTCCACCGGCTCGCTCTGATGAGAGGCGTGGGCCGCGATCTGCGCCCCCCTGGGCCTGGATGCGAAGTACTCGTCAGCGACCGCCGGCTCGACCTGGGTCGCCGAGCCCTCGAAGCGGACCTGACGGTGGAGCGGTATCCACACGAAGGTCGCCCCGGCCCGCCCGTTCGACCGCATCGCCCTGCTCTTGCGGCTCTCGAGGCCCGTGTAGAAGACGAGGCCATCGCCCTCCAGGCCTTTCATCAGCAGAGCTCGGGCGGATGGCGTGCCGTCCTCGTCGACGGTGGCCAGCACAAACGCATTCGGCTCGGGAAGGCCAGATCCGACCGCACCGTTGAACCACGTCTGGAACTGAGTCAACGGGTCGTCCGCCATCGTCGACTCGACCAGACCCTCCGCCTCGTACTCCTGACGGAGCCGGACGACTTCCTCGCCAATCACGCTGCGACGATAACCTCGCCGGCGTCATGTCCGACCCCAACGCCTCGCGCAAGACGATGCTCGGACGCGCCCTGCGTCGCGCCTGCCCACGATGCGGCTCGCCCGCCTTCGACACGTGGTTCGGGATGCGCGACGACTGTCTGACCTGCGGCCTCCGCTTCGAAAGGGAGCCCGGCTACTGGGTTGGCGCGGTGATCATCAACACAGCGGTCATATTCGGCACGTTCCTCGTCGTCTTCGGCGGGATGGTCCTGCTCACGTGGCCCGAGGTTCCGTGGGTCACCGTCCTGGTGGTGACACTCGTGGCAAACATGGTGATCCCGGTCGTGTTCTACCCGATGTCGAAGACCGTCTGGCTGGCTCTGGAGCTCTCCTGGCACCCCCTGGAGCCCCCCGAGGTCGAAGCCGCTCGAAACAGGGTTGCCGGCTAGAGCCTCTTGGCAACCTCGTCGAGCATCACCTCGGTGGCACCACCGCCGATCGACGCGATACGAGCATCGCGATACATGCGCTCGATGCTCGACTCCGAGGCGAAACCCATTCCGCCGTGGAACTGGACGCAGTCGTACATCACGCGATTCTCCAACTCACCGACGAGTGCCTTCACCTCTGAGACCTCACGAACCGCGTCGGCCCCCTGGTCCATCATCCATGCGGCCCGGTATGCCAGCTCGCGTGCGGCATCGACCTCCGCCTGTCGCGACGCGAGGCGCTGCCTGACCGCCTGCTTCTCCCAGAGGGGCTCACCCTTGGTCTGGCGGTGTTTCGCGTAGTCGACGGTGACCTCGAGAGCTTTCTGCGCCTCCCCGAGGGCAAGACCCACGACCGCGAGACGTTCGTTCTGGAAATTGCTCATGATGTAGTAGAAACCCCGGTTCTCGTCGCCGATCAGATGGCTGCCGGGAACCCATGCGTTCTCGAGTACCAGCTCGGCGGTGTTGGACGCATGCCAGCCCATCTTCTCGATTGCCCGGCTGGCCCTGAACCCTTCCGTCCCCTTCTCCACGGCGAATATCGAAATGCCGCGCGACCCCCTGACGTCGCTCTGTGTCTTGGCGGCGATGAACACCACGTCGGCGAAGCCGCCATTCGTGATGAACATCTTCGCCCCGTTGAGGACCCAACCGTCACCGTCACGCCTCGCCGTCGTCCGAATGGCCTGCACGTCCGATCCGGTATCCGGCTCGGTGACGCCGATGGCGGTTATCAGCTCACCCGAGGCAAATGCGGGAAGCCACCGCGTCTTCTGCGCGGGGCTACCGAAATTCGTCACGTAGGGTGAGGCGAGATCGGTGTGGACGAGAACCGTGATGGCGGTCCCACCCGACGTGCAGCGCCCCAACTCCTCGGCGAACACCACCGTGGCGATGTGGCCCAGGCCAACCCCTCCGTACTCCTCGGGGATGCGCAGACCGAAATAGCCGAGCCTTCCCATGTCGTCGAGGAGCTCACGTGGCACAATCTTCTCTCGCTCCCATGCGTCGATATTGGGCACGATCTCGTTCTCGACGTATTGCCGCACACCGGAGCGGATTGCCTCCAGGTCGTCGTCTACGTAGATGGATCTCATCAGAGCTGACTGCCGGCGCGGGATTTCATGGTCCCGGAGGGTAGAGAGATCTGGCTTCTTCGATCAGCTCGATGGCAGTCATCGAATCCGACGCGAGCAGCACGAACATTCCGTCGTCCGCCCATGTCACCACCGCGGGCGGCCGCGGGTCCAGGTCGTCGGGTGCCGGTTCAGGGCCCAGCTCGTAGACCAGCGCGTCGTGACCGGCGATGACGACCTCGACAGGGTCCGGGCCATACCGTTGGCGAGCCAGACGGTGAGCTTCCTCCGGCTGTCGCAGCCCCTGACTCAGCACGTAGTCATCGAAGTGAGCCTCGAGCGTCGGCTCCACCTCACGCAGCTTGTGATCCAACACGTGGATGCAGAGCTCGCTCGGTTCGACCTCAGGCCTGAGCGGCCTGAACCCAAGCCTGGATTCGGCCTCGTCCCAACCGTCGACGTCCTCGAAGTGAGGGTTGTCAGTCACCGACAGACTGAGCCGCCAGTAGCGCCCGGCCGGCCCGGCTGTGAT
>JBAVPF010000039.1:0-5467 GCA_049692815.1 Acidimicrobiia bacterium | reverse complement strand
TCGAGCTCATGCTCAACGCGGTCAACATCAACCTGATCGCCTTCGAATCGATGCTGAACACGCCCGAGGCGATCGGTCAGGTTTTCGCCATCTTCGTGATCACCGTCGCGGCCGCCGAAGTGGGCATCGGTCTCGCCATAGTGCTGATGATCTTCCGCAATCGCCGCTCCGCCAATGTCGATGATCTCCAGCTGATGAGATGGTGAAGATGACTCGGTCGCTGCGCCCCCTCGTCGTACCAGGTACTGAGTATCAGGTATCGGGACCTGCACGAAGCGCCTTCGGCGCTGCTGCCTATCCCTCTACTTCCTACTTCCTACTTCATACCTCATACCCAGGGGGTGAGCGATGCCTCACTTCCTGATATTGGCCGCCGAGGAGGGCGGGCACGTGATCGATGCGGGCAACGGAGGATTCTGGGGTGACACCGCAGGCATCATGCTGCTCACGCCCTTGATCGCCATGCTTGCGATCATGGCCGTCGGCAAGCGGCTCAAGTATCAGGGTGGTGAGATCGCGGTGGCCGCCCTGGCCATCAACCTCCTCTGGGCCTCCGTCCTGTTCATCATGAACATGACGGGTGGGGTCCTCGACATCACCCACACCTTCGAGATCGGGCAGATCGGGGGCGGTCTCGTCTTCGAGCTGGGATGGATGCTCGACGGGCTCTCCATCATGATGTACTTCCTGGTCAATCTGGTCGGCTTGCTCGTCTTCGTCTACGCCCTCGGCTACATGAAGGGCGACGTCCGGGTGCCCTGGTTCTTCGCCGCCTTCTCGCTCTTCGCCGGGTCCATGCTGATCCTGGTCGGCGCCCCAAACCTGGTGCAGCTGATCATCGGCTGGGAGGGCGTCGGTCTGGCGTCGTACTTCCTGATCGGCTTCTACTGGGACGACCTCGACAACGTCAAGGCGGGCAACAAGGCCTTCATGACCAACAAGTTCGCCGATGTGGGCCTGGTCCTCGGCGCCGTCATCCTCGGCGTCACCCTGGGCACGTTCGACTTCGGGGCGCTCTCACAGGCGGCGGCCGAACACTCCGAGGCGCTGGGTGGCGTTGCATTGGCGGCCGGGGCGTTGCTCTTCTTCGGGGCTATGGGCAAGTCGGCCCAGTTCCCACTGCACATCTGGCTGCCCGACGCCATGGCCGGCCCGACGCCGGTGTCGGCGTTGATGCATGCCGCCACCATGGTCACCGCCGGGGTGTATCTGATGGCCCGCACCTTCCCCCTCTTCGAGAATCTCGCCGACGGGGCGAGACCCTGGATGGTGGCGATAGGGGCGATCACGCTGTTCGTCATCGGTCTCCTCGCCCTGGTGGCCAATGACATCAAGAAGGTCCTGGCCTACTCGACCGTGTCCCAGCTCGGCTACATGATGACGGCCGTGGCCGCGGGCGGGTACACCGCCGGGCTCTTCCACCTGTTCACCCACGCCTTCTTCAAGGCACTTCTCTTCCTCGGAGCCGGTGCAGTCATACATGCCGTCCACTCCAACGACATGACGGACATGGGCGGGCTGAGAAAGCACATGCCCACCACATACTGGACGTTCGTCGTCGGCTCCCTCGCCCTCGCCGGGATCTTCCCGTTTGCCGGCTTCTGGTCGAAGGACGACATTCTCGCCACCCTCGGTGAAGGGGGATGGCAGGCGGTGATGTGGATCGGGATCGCCGGCGCCTTCGTTACCGCCTTCTACATGACACGATGTGTCGCCCTCACCTTCTTCGGCTCGTACAAGGGCCATGGGGAGCCACACGAGGCCCCGCGTGTCATGACCGCTCCGCTGGTGGGTCTCGCCATCCCCTCGATCCTCTTCGGGCTGGCCAACATCCCGGGAGTGGAGTGGCCCGGCATCGGCAACTTCGCCGAGTGGGTCGGGGTGCGCGTCGTGCCGATGGGTGGCATCCACGTCGAGCAGATCAACTACGCCTTTGCCGCCATAGGCCTGGGCGCGGCACTGCTCGGGATCGCTCTTGGCTGGCTCATCTGGGGGCCTGATCGGGAGACGCAGAAGGCTCGCGACCGCTTCAACGTGCCGGTGCTGTACCCGCTTCTTCGCCACAAGCTCTACGTGGACGATGTCGCCCTCGGATTGGTGGGGGCGACCACCGGCCCGATCGCCCGCTTCGTCGATTGGACCAACACCTACGTCATCGACGGGATCGTCAATGCCGTCGCGGGCGTCACCAAGTTCACCGGCGGGCTCGTCTACAACGGTCTCGACCAGATCGGCGTCGATGGGATCTTCAACGGGTTGTCCGCAGCTGCCGACAGCGCCGGCTCGGCACTGCGCAGGCTGCAGACCGGGCGGGTGCAGCAGTATGCGGCCGGTTTCGTGGCCGGTGCCGTGATCCTCGTGGTCCTGTTCGTCTTCGTGCTTTGAGAGATGTCTGCAATGTTGGATAGGAGAGGCTGAGAGAAATGGATTGGTTCGAGACCTGGGGATTGACGATCACCGTCTTTCTGCCAGCAGTCGGGGCGTTGCTCCTCGGATTCATCAAGCGGGACAACGAGGATGCCCTCAAGCGCACGGCCCTCGGGATCACCCTGCTCGCCTTCATCGCATCTCTGTTGGTGATCGCAGGGTTTGACTTCGGCGGCGGCTCCTACAACTCCTACCAGTTCGAGGTCAAGGAGACCTGGATCAGCGCCATCAGCGCCAACTACCACGTCGGAGTGGACGGCATCAGCCTGCCTCTCCTCGTCCTCTCGACGTTCATCATGGTGCTGGCCGTCATCTACTCCTGGAACCACTGGGAGGAGCCGAAGAACCCCAAGGCCTTCCTGATTCTCATGCTCATCCTGGCCACCGGGATGAACGGGACGTTCGTTGCCCTCGATCTCGTCCTCTTCTTCATCTTCTTCGAGGTCGTCCTACTCCCCATGTACTTCATGATCGGAATCTGGGGGGACAAGTCGCCACGCAAGGTTCCCGGGTTCTCCAAGATGTTCGAGACTCGTCTCTACGCGGCGATCAAGTTCTTTCTGTTCACGTTGTTCGGCTCCGCCTTCATGCTGCTCGGCTTTCTGGCCCTCTACTTCGAGTCGGGCAACCACGATGTCGCGCGGACGTTCGACATCACCCAACTCACCCAGTTGGGAGCGTCCGGGGCGTTCGCCGGGTGGAGCGTGGCCGGCTGGGTGTTCGGCGCCATGTTCCTCGGCTTCGCGGTGAAGGTTCCCATGTGGCCGCTGCACACCTGGCTCCCCGACGCCCACACCGCGGCCCCCACCGTGGGCTCGGTCCTCCTGGCTGCCATCCTCCTGAAGCTGGGCTCCTACGGGTTCATCCGCATCGCCCTCCCCATTCTCCCCCAGGAGGCGCAGAAGTGGGCCCCGGCCATAGCGATCCTGGCGGTGATCGGGATCATCTACGGCTCGCTCGCCTGTCTCGCCCAAACCGACATGAAACGTCTCATCGCCTTCTCCTCGGTTGGCCACATGGGCTTCGTGATGCTGGGCATCGCCACCATGACCGACATCGGGATCAACGCCTCGATCATCGGGATGGTCGCCCACGGTCTCATCACCGGGCTCCTCTTCTTCCTGGCAGGCTCGATGTCGCACCGCTACCACACCCGGGAGATGGCCCGTCTCGGAGGCAACATCGAGCTGATGCCGGTGATGGGCGGCATCCTCGCCTTCACCGCGATGGCATCCCTTGGCCTCCCCGGCCTGGCCGGGTTCTGGGGTGAGTTCATGTCTCTGGTGTCCGCGTACAACCCGCTCGCCGGCCTCTCGCTGGGTGTTTTCCGCACTGCCATGGTGCTGGGGGCCATCGGGACGGTTCTCACCGCCGGGTACATGCTGTGGATGCTGCAGCGGGTCAACCTCGGCGAGCCCAAAGAGGAGTGGGAGGGCCACGAGTTCCAAGACGTCGACAGGTTCGAGATGACGGCGTGGGTTCCCCTCATCGTCCTGATAGTGGTGATCGGGCTCTTCCCGAAGGTGATCTTCGGGTCGACCACGGACACGGTCACATCACTGGTGGACATGGCGTTCAAGGGTGACCTGACTGCCTCGGTTCGAACCATGGTCATGGGTGGCTGACGCCATGTCCTTCGAGGTCGACTATCTCGCACTGGCCCCCGAGCTGATCATCGTCGGCACGATGATCCTCGTGCTGGCCCTCGACCTCACCCTGACCCGTGCCCGCAAATACTGGACCGCGACGGTCTCCGTGGCAGGGTCGGCGCTGGCGCTGCTCCCACTCGCTGTCCTTGCCGTCAACGGCGACACGATCTCGATGTTCGGCGGCTCCTACGTGGTCGACGAGTTCGCCCTCGTGCTCAAGGGCCTCTTCCTGGTATCGGCCTACATCGTCTTCCTGCTTTCACATCACTACATCGAGAGCGACCGCTACTACCAGGGCGAGTACTACTTCCTCCTGCTGGCCTCGATCCTGGGATCGCTGGTCATGGCCTCCTCACGCGACCTCATCGTTCTGTTCGTCGGGCTCGAGCTCGTCACAGGGCCGCTGTTCCTCCTCGCCGGCTGGCGGAAGGGCGATGTCAAGTCGAACGAGGCGTCGATGAAGTACTTCATCCTGGGTGTGCTCTCCACCGCCATCCTCCTCTATGGGATGTCCCTGATCTTCGGGCTCACCGGATCGGTCACCTTCACCGACATAGCCGAGGCCACCGCGGGCATGTCCGGAGAGCCGGCTCTGATCATGGCCATCCTGTTCATGATCGTGGGCTTCGGCTTCAAGATCTCAGCCGTCCCCTTTCACTTCTGGGCCCCCGACACTTATGAAGGGGCGCCGACGCCGATTAGCGCCTATCTCTCGGTGAGCTCGAAGGCTGCCGGATTCGTCGCGATGCTGATAGTCATGTACCAGGCCCTTCCCGCTGCCTCGGACGTCTGGGCCCCGGCACTGTGGCTGCTCGCCGCCCTGTCCATGACCGTCGGGAACCTCTCGGCGCTCCGTCAGACCAACATCGTGCGTCTGCTCGCCTACTCGTCGATCGCTCAGGCCGGGTTCATGCTGGTCCCGTTTGCGGCCGCCGCCGTGGCCGGCGCCGACCTCGAGGAGGCTTTCGGCGCGACTCTCATCTATCTGGTCATCTATGCCGTGATGAACCTGGGGGCCTTCGCCGTCGTCATCGCCGGGGCCCGCAAGACACAGTCGGGCGAGATCGAGCGCTGGTCGGGCCTGGGGACCGTCGACCCCATCCTCGGTGTGCTCACCGCGGTGTTCTTCTTCAGTCTCGCCGGCATCCCCCCTCTCGCCGGCTGGTTCGCCAAGTTCGAGATGTTCCGCTCGGTGATGATCGCCGACCCGGCGACGGTCGCACTGGCCGTGATCGCCGCGGTCAATGCGGTCATCGCCCTCTACTACTACGCCAGGGTCGTCAAGGCCGTGTGGCTGGACACCCCGGTGGGCGAGTTCGCCGAGGGTGCCGAGACCGCACCGGCCGGCTCACTGCGTCTGGCCCTCGGCGTGGCGGTGGCTCTCACCATCG
>JBAVPF010000038.1:0-4379 GCA_049692815.1 Acidimicrobiia bacterium | reverse complement strand
GTTGGGTGTCGGCCCGTCGTCGTTGAGGTCGATCCCCAGGCCACCGTTGCCGAATACCGAATTCGACAAGATCGCTGCGGTGGTCCCGGCGAACCCGCGCAGGACGATGCCGTTGTCGGTGTTGAAGGCGATGACGTTGCCGTCACCGGGACCGGTGCCGCCGATGAGCGTGCCCACCGTCCCCGAACCGGTGTCGATGCCGTCGTCCCCGTTTGGTATCGCACCGGTTCCCGCGGCGTCGGTTCCGACGAGGTTCCCGCGAACTGTTGCGTCGAGCCGTTCGACGCGGATCCCGTCGACGGCGTTGCCGGAGACCTGATTGTCTTCGATCACGACCGCGTCGGAGTCGGCGTGTATGCCGTCGCCACCGTTCCCGATCGCCCCCGTCCCTGAGGGGTTCGTACCGACGAGGTTGTTGCTGATCGTCACGATCCCTGCGCCGAACGTGAGTTCCACACCGTGGCCGGTGTTGCCGGAGATCACGTTGCCGTCGCCTGGCCCGCCGCCACCGATGTCGACAGTGCCCGCGGCTGCGGCGACCGACACTCCTACGGTCCCGTTGGGTATGGCTGCCGTTCCTGCCGCGTTCAGACCCACGTAGTTGCCCACGATGGAGACCGTGGAGCCTGCTCCGTCCACCAGTATCCCGGCCCCGGTGTTGCCCGAGATCACGTTCCCGGCCCCGATCTCCACATCCGTCGACGTGCCGTAGATAGCGATCCCGCTGCCCGTGTTGGCGAATGACGAGCCGCCGGTGACGTCCACACCGATGTAGTTGTTGCGGATCAGCGATCTGTCACCGCCGGTGACGGCCACGCCGTTGTTGCGATTGTCCGAGATCACATTGCGGTCGGCACTGGAGGGGCTACCGACGATGTTGTCGGTGCCGTTCTCGATGAGGACGCCGCTGTCGTTTCCGAAGATGTGGTTGCCCACGATCGTGTTGCCGTCACCGTGGATCTCGATCCCGTCGTCCTCGTAGTCACGGATGACCAGGCCGCGGATGGTGGCTCCGTCGGTGTCGAGCAACAACCCGTCGGTGCCGCCAGGTGAGGTGAGGGCCGTGGAGCCGTCGAGGATGACGATCGGCGTGCCTCCGAATCCTGGCTGTGTACTCGCGTCGATGGAGACGGCCTGAGTGATCGAGGGGAGCACGGCCGCCGGCTCGATGACCCAGGTTCCGCCGCTGAACCCGGGATCGCTGTTGGGGATGTCGAAGGAGATCTCGTCGACTGCTGAGGCATTGGCCTCCTCGATGGCCGCGCGGAGGGTGCACTCGGGAGTCAGGCCGGGTAGCAGTGCACCCGTGAAGCACACGCCGTCGCCGGCGCTGACGTCACCGAGGTCGCCGCTCGAGTTGACGACGACTGCGGGAGCAGCCAGCGCCGTCGACGTCGACAACAGGATGAGCTGGGAGAGCACCAGCGCGAATGCGGTCAGCAGGTGGAGTGAGCGGCGGAGTGGAGTCGGCTGCACGCGGGCTCACCCCTCGGCGGCGAGTTGCTCGTCGAGCAGGCGCTGGGATCGGACGGCGGCAGCAACGGCCGACTGGAACTCGGTTGCTTCCTCGGACAAGGGCAATCGCACCGTGAACACCGTGCGACCGTCGCGGCGCTCATAGCGAACGCTGCCTCCCATCCCCTGGGCGAGGGCGTGGACTATGGCGAGGCCGAGTCCCACGCTGTCCTTGACGCCGGCATGGCCTCTGTGCACGAAACGCTCGAACATTCGCTCCGAGATGTGATCGGGCACCCCGTCCCCGTCGTCGATCACCTCGCACGCGTACGTGCGCCCATCTATGCGCCCCCTGATGTTGATGTTCGATCCGCCATACTTGCGGGCGTTGGAGAGGAGGTTGCGCAACACCTGTCTGCTGCGCAGAGCGTCGCCCTTCACGAAGGCGGGCTCGCAATCCCATTCCACTGAGACGCCTGCCCGCACCAGAGGCTCGGTGACGTCGGTCACCACTTCCGTTATCGAGAGGTCGTCGAAGTCGAAGTGGAGGGCTCCGGCGTCGATGCGTGCGGTGGTGAGGAGATCCTCCACCATCCTGGACAGGTCTCCCGACTCGGAGATGATCAGGTGTAGAAGCTCGGACGCGCTCTCCGATGAGGCGATGGAAGGGTCCTCGGCCAGTATCTGGGCGAGCCCTGAGATCCCGGTCAAGGGTGTCCGCAACTCATGGGAGGCGTTGGCGATGAACTCCTCGCGGGCACGACTGAGACGACGCTCCGACTCGAGGCGCCCCTCCAGCTCGGTCTGGCGATGCTGGCGAAGGAGAAGCTCCCTGTAGATGAAGATGACGGCCGCCGGCACCAGGAAGGCAACGAGGAACCTGGTGAGGGTGCCGATCCTGCCGAGGAAGACGTCCGACTGATTGACGTCATCCCTCAGCGCGTCTCTGATTCCCTCCAGGTTGGCGACGAGGGTCTTGAACTCGGCATCGTGCGCCTGCCAGACATCCTCGGCGAGCGCGGCATCCTTGTCCTCGATCGCGGCCAGGACCGCGTGTGTGGTCTCGTCGTAGCTGCTGGCGGCGTCTATGGCGGCCATGGCGGCGCTCATGCCATGGGACTCCAGCTCGTCCACACCGGAGGCCAGGTCACCCAACGCCGTCTTCGTCTCCTCGACCGATAGGTCGATAGCCGTCTGTGAGTTGGTCCCGTACGCGTCGTCGATCGTCGTCAGATAGACGGCGAGACCGAGCTGGGCGCGCACGACCGTCGCCGCCCGAAGGCTCTCGTCGGCGTTGTGCAGTTGGCTGGCGCGGGTCGTGATTTGCCGGCTTCCCTGAGCGATGGAGAAGACCAGGCCCAGGATGACCAGCAGTCCCATCGCCGAGATCAGCGTTATGGCCAGAGCCCGGTCGAAACGCGTCCGCGAGTGCCCTTTCCTCGTCTTGCGTGGGCCTATCCGCATTGATGTGTTATCGGTATTCCCCGACCGGTGTCGAATAGGCCGGGGAGACCATGGCACTACCGACCGCGATCGTTACGTGTGTCGAGTGACAATTGCCGCAAATAGGCCTAAAGGCCTACGTATGGTGGCTGGCAGTATGAGCAGGTCGTTGTCCCACACCAGCGCAGATAAGGCCATCGATTTCTTTCACAACGCGAGAAAGCTCGCCGAAGAACTTGGCCTTGTAGGACTGATCGAGGACGACAGCTTCCACGGGTCGACGATCACTCTCCACGGCCAGGAGGTCGTCAACTTCGGTCTTTGCTGCTATTTGGGCCTGGGAGACGACCCGAGGCTCGTCGATGCCGCTGTCGAAGCCACCAGACGGTTTGGCAACTCGTACTCGTCCTCCATTGCATACACGGCACTGCCCCACTACGGACGACTGCGAGATCGTCTCGAGGCAATGCTGGGCGCCCCGGTGCTGGTTGCCGCCTCGACCACCCTGGCCCATATGGCCGCCCTGCCGGTCCTGGTGAGGGATGGTGACCTGGTCGTGGTCGACGCCCTGGCCCATGCATCGCTTCTATCCGTGCTTCCGACCCTCCAGGCGAACGGTGCCGAAGTAGTCCAAGCCAGGCACAACGACCTCGATGCGGTGTCGGAACACGTGGAGGCGGCGGACGGAAGGGCCTGGTACGTCCACGATGGCCTCTATTCGATGCGGGGCGAGCTGGCCCCCGCCGGGGAGATCCGCTCCCTGCTGGACACCTACCCCAACCTCTGGGTCTATTGCGACGACGCGCACGGATTTGGCTGGTCGGGCAGCAAAGGCCGCGGCTCCTTTCTGGAGAGAGCGGGGTGGCACGATCGTCTGGTGATGGCGTACGGCATGGCCAAGTCGTTCGGCACCATGGGCGGCATCGTGGCGACGCCTGACGCCGGGTTGATCCACCTGATCGAGACCACAGGTGGTCCGATGGTCTTTGGTGGGCCGCTCCCACCGTCGACCCTGGCCGCCAGCGTGGCCTCAGCCGACATTCACCTGTCCGACGAGCTCCCTGTACTCCAGTCCGAGCTCCTGGAGAGCATCAGACACGTGAACAGCTTTGCGAAGCAGATCGGCCTGCCGCTGGCAGCGAAGGACGAGACGCCTCTCTGGTTCGTCGAGATCGGCCAGTCGATGGCGGCCATCTCCACCACAGCGGCGATGCGCAAGCGTGGCTTCTACCTCAACGCCGCCGTTTTCCCGGTCGTGCCCCGGGGTAGAGCAGGGCTGCGTTTCACCATCACCCGATATCACGACCGACATCAGATCGAGTCGATGCTGACGGCCCTCAATGAGCTGAGACTCGAGTTCGCCGGCCCGGACGAGGTGATCGACCTAACCGCCCTCGAGGACGAGGGATCGACCGTCATACCGGAGACTGCTCCGGGCGACTGACCCGTTCAATAGGCCGACTGAACTCTCAATAGAGGCC
>JBAVPF010000037.1:0-2939 GCA_049692815.1 Acidimicrobiia bacterium | reverse complement strand
GCATGGAGATGGCCGCCAGGTGCGCCGTCGCCGGAGGGGCCCGCTGGCTCTGTGTCGCCGACGCCGGTGAGGCCACGCGACTGCGGGCAGACGGGTACCACGGGGCTGTCTTCGTCCTCTACCCCGTGCCCCCGTCGAAGTGGCAGGAGATGGCGGATGCCGGAGTCGACGTCACGGTGGCAGACGTCGAGCAGGCAGCGGCCGTTGCCACTGGTGTCGAGCCGCGGGCCCTGCTCCATGTCCACGTTGAGGTCGACACGGGCATGACCCGGGGCGGGGTCCCCGTCGAGGATGTCGTCGCCACGGCCCGTGTCCTCGTCGAAGGGCCTTGCGTGGTGCTCTCCGGGGTCTGGACACATCTGGCGGCACCAGAGGATGCCGATACCACAGATGCCCAGTTGGCCCGTTTCGCCGAGGCGCTGGACGAACTGGCCGTGGCGGGTATCGACCCGGGCATGATTCATGCCGCCGCTTCCGGCGGGC
The DNA here is from genome assembly GCA_049692815.1 of Acidimicrobiia bacterium. GTDB lineage: Bacteria > Actinomycetota > Acidimicrobiia > Spongiisociales > ZC4RG35 > JANQRA01. Next base: position 2,456 of record JBAVPF010000037.1, on the reverse strand, counting down.
TGCTGGCAACGGATGTCTCCGGGCACGGCCTCGTGCGCCCCGGTCTCGCCTTCTACGGGCTCCACCCCGGCGCCGGCGAGGATCTCCCAGCCACGGTGACCCCGGCTCTGTCGGTCAGGGCGTGTCCGGTCCGGGTCGTCGAGGTGCCGGCCGGGACCCGGGTTGGGTACGGCGGTACCTGGACCGCGCAGAGATCGTCGACGATCGCCACATTGCCCATCGGCTACGCGGACGGCTGGTCGCGCTCGTCCTCGCCGGGGACATTCGCCATCGCCAATGGCCATCGTGCCCCCGTTGTAGGACGGGTCTCCTCGGACTCTCTGACCGTGGACGTCAGCGGGATCGATGATGTCGGTGTCGACACGGAACTCACGCTGTTGGGAAGTGAAGGGGGGGAGAGCATCGACGCCGATGAGGTGGCGGAGGTGCGAGGGACCATCTCGTGGGAGGTGCTCCAACAACTGGGAGCCCGTCTCACCAGGGTCTATGTGTCGGGATCCCGGCCGGTCGCGGTGAGGCCGGAGTCGAATGTCGAGGTCGTCGTCACCGATGAGAGTGCCGTCCCCTGCTATTGAGCGCCCCTTGTCCCCGACTTGCCCGGATCGTATGATCGGCGGCCAACATGGGATAACGTTTTCCACCAAGGAGACCCCGATGCCATCAGCCACGGTGACCATCCCCCTAGACGACGGCTCGCTCAAACGTCACGCTCTCGGGGAACCGGCGCACTTCGAACGGCCCACCACCCCTCTCACCAGCCGGAGGGCCTTCGCCGCGGCACACGTGGTGGCCGACCCGCTGGCGGAGAACACGCCCGACTCGGGGGCCAACATCGACTGGGAGGCGACCCTCGCCTTCCGCCGTCATCTCTGGTCGTGGGGTCTTCCCGTAGCCGAGGCCATGGACACGGCACAGCGGGGGATGGGGCTCGACTGGTCGGCCACCAGGGAGCTGATCACCCGCTCGGTGACCGAGGCGCAGGATGCGGGAGGTGAGATCGCGTGTGGGGTGAACACCGACCAGCTACCGGCGGGCCCGGCCCCCATGGGTCAGATAGTGGATGCCTACCACGAGCAGATCGATCTCGTCGAGGGCCTCGGGGGTCAGGCAGTGGTCATGGCGAGCCGCCATCTCGCCGCAGTTGCCGAGGGCCCCGACGACTACCACCAGGCCTACGGCGACGTGCTGGGCCACGTGTCCGGCAAGGTGATAGTCCATTGGCTGGGCGACATGTTCGACCCTGCCCTCAGCGGCTACTGGGGCTCGACAGACCTCGACACCGCCTCGGACGACTTCATAGGGGTGATAACCGAGAACCATGACAAGGTCGACGGCGTCAAGCTCTCGCTTCTCGACAGGGAGCGAGAGATCGAGCTGCGTCGGCGTCTCCCCGACGGAGTCCGGATGTACACCGGTGACGACTTCGACTACCCGACGACGATCCGGGGCGACGGCGAGTACCACAGCGACGCCTTCCTCGGCGCTTTCGACCTGATCGCGCCCGCAGCCTCTGCCTCCATTCAGGCCCTCGACTCCGGTGAGGTCGACCAGTTCGACAAGATCCTGGCTCCCACCCTGCCCCTGAGCCGTCACGTGTTCTCCCACCCCACCTACTACTACAAGACCGGAGTCGTGTTCATGGCCTACCTGTGTGGCCATCAGGACCATTTCCGGATGGTCAACGGTCTGGAAGCGGCGAGATCGGTGGTGCATCTGTCCCGCCAGCTGGTCCTGGCCGACGAGGCGGGGCTTCTCCCCGACCCGGAGCTCGCCGCACATCGCATGGGGCTGGTGTTACAGCTGGCGGGGGTCGACCAGACCTGAAATCGTCCCCTTGACACGATCCGAGGGCCTCCATTAAACATAGGCCTGGTACGGAAAACGGTTGCCACGGACCGTGTCCGCATCATCCGGCCGCAGATCTCGAGACGTCAGGGGAGCCAAATGGCCAAGCAGGATCGAGCCGATGTGTTGATCGTCGGCGCGGGAGCATCGGGTGGGGTGAGTGGCCGCTACTTCGCCGAGGCGGGACTGTCGGTGGTCTGTCTCGAGCAAGGTCGCTGGCACGATCGAAGCGAGTTCCGGGGAACGTCACCTGACTGGGAGATCACCGGGCGAAAGCAGTGGTTCCCCAACCCCACGATCCGGGGCCTCCCACAGGACTACCCGCTAAACGAGGACGAGACCGACATCTCGCCGCTCATGTTCAACGGCGTCGGGGGAAGCATGATCCTCTATGCGGGGGTCTGGCCCCGGATGCTCCCTTCCGACTTCAAGGTCAAGACCCTCGACGGGGTCGCCGACGACTGGCCGCTCACCTACGAGGAGCTCCAGCCCTACTACGAGCGGACCGAGGCACAGATCGGGGTCTCCGCTCTCGAAGGTGATCCCGCCTACCCACCCGGGGCCGCACCCCCGCTGCCCCCCCTGCCGCTTGGGAAGGGTGCCCTCAACAT
>JBAVPF010000036.1:0-3941 GCA_049692815.1 Acidimicrobiia bacterium | reverse complement strand
CCGTCAGGAGCGGGCCCGCGCCCGTCCACCCGGGCCCGCAGACGAGCCGACCCCCGACGCGGAGATCGAGCACCAAACGGGGCCGGAGGCGACTGAGCCCGGCGATGAGCCGGCGGAGCCCGAGGGGGACGCCGTGCTCGTAGGCGAAGACGGAATCGCGGAGGCCCCGCCACCCCGGGCCCTGACTCTGGCCCTCTTCTACGCCCTCTGTGCCCTGACCGCGGTCATGGGGGTCTGGGCCATCGTCGCGATGATCCTCTAGGCGCCGGGGAGCTCCATCCAGCCACCCACCCGGTCCAGCAGATACTCACTGACCTCTCGGGAGCGATCGAGCACGTCACAGAGCTGCTCCCGGCCCATGAGAACATCGACCAGGCTTACCTGGCTCTTGCCGGTCAGCTGGAGCCTTCGCTCCGGGACACCGATCACATCGGCATAAGAATCGACGGCAGAAACCTCGATCGGCAGCGTCATGCCTCCGAGACCGGCGAGATCGGTGGCGAGCACGAGGAGATCGGGTGGATCGTGGAGAGGAGGGACCGCCCAGTTGAAATACAGGTCCAGGAAGTACTCGTCGGGCGGCTCTTCGAACTCCGACATCTCTTCGAGCCTCTCCCGAATCGACAGCACGACCGTCGGGTCGACGTCGAGGGCCACATGGAGGTCGATAGGGCCGCCGCAACCGGCCTCGGGGTGCACGTCTACCTCCCACGATTGCCGCAGGGAGTAGGTCTCGACGAAATGACGCTCGTCGTGGACGTGGAACCCATGATCGGTTGCGTGCTCTTTGAAGTCGGCGATGAAGCCGGGGATGTCGATGGCCATCTCCGCGCGAGGTTATTGCGTATACGCGATCAGAGCCAGAGGGTCAGCCCTTGCGCCGCCAGCCGACGAACATGCCGGCGAGGAACCCTGCCAGCGTCGACATCGCCATCGCCGGCTCCGGCTGGCCGACGATCGCCTGGGGAGGCTCCGGATCTTCGTGGGCGGTGACCACGCCGGTGCGCAGATACCTGTCGTAGACCTTGGTGACCTCGGCTCCCACCAGGAACACGGCCGAGAGCAGATAGGCCACCAGGAGGATCACGAACAGGGCCGCCGCCAACGTCGCTGCATTCTTGCTGCTCAGCCGGAGGTAGATCCCTGCCCCGTATGCCGTGAGCAGGAAGGCGAGTGACGTGAAGAACGAGCCCCACCACACCGCCCTCCACCGAACCCTCACTTTGGTGAGTGTCTGAAACACCAGGGCGAAGACGAAGGGCATCACGACCAGCGACACCACCGGAGTGAGAATGGTTATGAGGGTGTGGACCGGTGCGAAGGAGGCCGGGAAGAGGTCTCCGAGGAATTGCCAGATCGAGTTGAGCAGCCAAACCGCACCCACGATGACCCCGATGGAAAGCGCCCAGCCAAACCCGATGAGCCGCTTGATCACCGTTTGGGCGAGCCCCGCGGTCTGCTCGTAAGGGACGCCGAAGATGTCGTTCAGGTCGTTCTGCAATTCCAGGAACAGACTCGAGCCCGTCCACAACAACAGAGCAAAACCGACCAGCCCGGCAGTGCCGCTGGTGTCCACGATCGAGGACGCCAGTGTCTCCATGGCCCCGGCGACGACAGATCCGGCGACTCCTTCGATGAAGTCGAGAATCTGCTTCTGGGCGTCGCCGGAGTTGCCCAGGAATATGCCCAGCGTGAACAGGGCGATGAGCAGGAACGGCGTCAGGGCGAACATGGTCCGGTACGCCACCGCAGCCGCCATCCGGTTCACCCGGTCCAGCCCATAGCTCCGGGCTGCCGCCTCCAGCACGCTGTAGGCCAGCCGGGACACGCCTTTGGCCCTGTCCCACACGAGAGCGACCTTCTCCCACATGAGGATGAGAGTATCGACGCATACACTCCGCGCCTGATGAATCATCCCTTCTCTCCCCCCGTTGCGACCATGGAGGCGAAGGTCTCCGAGCGTTGGCCGAAGGGAGTCTGGGTGTACGAGCCCAAGTGGGACGGCTTTCGCTCCCTCTCCTGGTCGGCACCCGAGATCAGGATCGACTCCCGGAACAAACGGCCGCTTCTTCGCTACTTCCCCGAGTTGCGGCCCGCTCTCGAACAACTCCCGGAGGGGACCGTCGTCGACGGTGAGATCGTGTGCGTGATCGATGGTGCCACCGACTTCGACACCCTCCAGCAGAGGATCCACCCGGCGGAGTCGAGGATCGAGCGTCTGTCGGAGGAGACTCCGGCCGAGCTGGTCGCTTTCGACCTCCTGGCCGATCAGGGCGAGGACATTCGGGACCGGCCCTTCGCCGAGAGACGTGAGCGACTGGTCGATTTGTGGGATCGGCTGGGGCTGCCGTGGCACCTCACGCCGCAGACCAACGACGAGGAGACTGCCAAGCTCTGGTTCGACGACTTCGAGCCCGCAGGATGCGACGGGATCATCGCCAAGGATCCGGATCTCGCATATCAGCCCGGCAAGCGGGCGATGATCAAGATCAAGCATCGTCGCACCATCGACGTGGTGGTGGGTGGCTTCCGGGAGCACAAGGACGGGGGCAAGATCGGGTCGCTGCTCCTCGGTCTGTACAACGATGCGGGAGAATTCCACTTCATCGGCCACTGCTCGGGGTTCCCGGACACCGACAGGGTGGAGATCTACAACCGGTTCCTCGAGCTACGCGCCGACGACAGCTTCGACGAGGGGGCCCGGGCGCCGGGCGGGCCCAGCCGATGGTCGGCCGACAAGGACAACTCTTGGACCCCTGTAGTGCCCGGAGTCGTGGTCGAGGTGAGCTATGACCAGCTGGAGGGAGATCGGTTCCGCCACGCATCCCGTTTCCATCGCTGGCGACCCGACAAGGAGGCGTCGGACTGCACGATGGATCAGCTGGAGCGTCCCGAAGGCGCGCCATTCGAAGAGATCGTGTCCTGATCGACGGGATGACGACCGGCCAAGCCTCATAGGAAGCCGGCCCATCGATTTGGCTCCGGGTGTGCCACCGCTCGGGGGAGTCTCGGGGTGATCCCTGATTTCGGGGCGTGGCCACCCGTGCCACACTGTCCACCGATGGCCCCCGACAACATAGTGAGCATCGGTGGGCTGACCCATGACTACGGCGAGGTCGTGGCACTCCGGGATCTGACCCTGGACATACCGGCCGGGGTGATCGGTCTCGTGGGGGCCAACGGCGCCGGGAAGACGACGCTCCTCCGGCTCCTTCTCGGCCTCCTCCACCCAACCTCGGGGTCGATCAGGGTGATGGGGCACGACCCGGAGACCGAGCCCCTGGCCGTCCGAGCGGTGATGGGGTACATGCCCGAGGGAGAGTGCCTGCCCAAGGATCAGACCGCCGCCGACTTCGTCTCCTACGCGGCGCAGCTCGCCGGCATCCCTCCCCGTGAGGCCCGGCGGCGATCGTCGGAGACCCTCTTCCTGGTCGGCCTGGAGGAGGAGAGGTTCCGCTACCTGGGTGACTTCTCCACCGGGATGCAGCAGCGAGTGAAGCTCGCTCAGGCCATCGTGCACGACCCGGATCTCCTGCTCCTCGACGAGCCGGCCTCGGGTCTCGACCCTGCCGGGCGGGTGCAGATGCTCCAACTGATCAAACGTCTCGGCGAGTTCGACATCAACGTGATAGTGAGCAGCCACGTGCTCACCGACATCGAGGACACCTGTTCGTGGGTGGTGATGCTGGATGCCGGCGACCTGCTGCGCTCGGGCCCGCTGCACGGGTTCGAGAGATTGGGGACCGTCCAGGCCGAAGTCCTCGACAAGGCCGAGGAGATGGCCGCACTGCTCAGGGGCGACGGTCTCGACACGGTGGTCGAGGGACGACGTCTCCTGGTGGGGCCCGGCGACGATCGAATCGAGACGGCCATCGTCGCCGCCGCCGCGCGAACCGGGGCCGGGCTCATCCGGATGGTCCGCGGCTCGGCCTCGCTGGAGG
>JBAVPF010000035.1:0-2406 GCA_049692815.1 Acidimicrobiia bacterium | reverse complement strand
TTCCAGTCTCTCTCTACTGACCGATCGGAGACGCCATCGGCCGCGCGGTTTGAACGGCGGCGAAGAAGGTGCGTCCGGCCGCAATCTCGTCAATGAGCGAGAGATAGGCAGCAAGGTGAGTGTCGGTCTGAAAGCAGGGGAAGTGGTGACGGTCGAGACGCCGGGCGGAGGTGGCTGGGGCAGTCCCCGAGGCGAGATCGAACCTTCGAGCCGATGACGGCCTCTGGGCAACCCGCTGCGATCACCATTCAGCGAAAAGTCGAATGGGTCGACACCGACGCTTCGGGCCACTGGCACAACACGGCCGTTGTCCGATTGTGCGAGATGGCGGAATCTGCGTTGCTCGAGGCACTCGACCTGGAGGGGTTGTTCTACTCCCACGGCGCACCGAGGGTTCGGATGCAGGCCGAATTCCGAGGCTCGGCGAGGTTCGGCGACCTGGTGGAGATCCACTGCTCGGTTGTCGAAGTGGGGAGGTCGAAGATCGTTTTCGCCCACCAGGTGGCCAAACCAGGGCAGCAACTGGCATCCGTTGAGATCACAGCGGTCCTCGTCGACGCCAATGGCTCTCCGCGGTCATTTCCAGACGACGTGCGAAAGACTCTGCTCCAAGCCGGTCCACAAGGCATCGGTGTGTGATGTCGGTGAGGGAACCCGCGGATCGGGCTGCAAGTATGTCCGCCTTCTTCACTCCTGGCGCGGTGGCCGTCGTTGGTGCCTCTCCACGGGAGGCGAGCGGCGGGCACAAGATCTTCCGCAACCTAGTTCGACTCCTCGACGTGCCTGTATACCCGATTCATCCGACGGCGCCGGATGTACTCGGTCATCCATGTTTCAAGTCGATTGGCGACGCGCCAACGGGAATCGAGCTCGCCGTCGTGTTCGTCCCGTCCCCACAGATCCCCGAAATCGTGGAGGACTGCATCTCGGCGGGCGTGAAGGCGGTTTGCGTGGAGGCGGGTGGATTCGCCGACGCCGGCGAAGATGGAACGGGACTCCAGCAGCGTCTGGCGGCTCTCGCCGAGTCGTCCGGGACACGCATCTGGGGGCCGAATTGCGCCGGTTATGTGAGCTCCGATCCGCGGATCTCGACGGCATTCGTCGACGTACCAGATTCCTTGGCGGCCGGTACGACGTCCCTGGTGTTTCAGAGTGGGATGGCAGCAGCAGCCTTGCTAGCCGAGATAGCGAGCCGCCGAATCATGCCGATCGACAAGGCTTGTTCAATTGGCAACAAAGTCGACGTGGACGAAGCCGACGTTCTCGCCTATCTCGCACGAGAAGGCACTTCGAACACTGTGGCTCTCTACCTTGAATCGATCATCGACGGGAGTCGCTTCGCCGACGCAGTCTCCTCCCTCTTGCCGGGGGCGATGGTGTGTGCCCTCATGGGCAACCGAACGCCGTCCGGCCTGGAAGCTGCCGCAACCCATACCGGGGCGATCATGATGCAGTCCGACAGCGTCTCCAGCTATCTCAGACATCACGGTGTCATCGAGACCGCAGACTTCACGGAACTCGTTGAGATGAGCAAGGCCTACTCCGTCACCGGGCCGTCGGCGGGTGGCTCGCGCGTGGCTGTCATCACATTCAGCGGCGCCGCAGGTGTCGTGGCCGCCGACCTCCTCGAGAAATCAGGGCTGACACTGGCGAAGCTGTCCGACCGGACAATCGACGAGCTGCGAGCCGTGTTTCCCGATTGGTACGAGCCTTCGAATCCGGTCGACGTCTGGTCCACCGTCGAGCAACGGGGCTTCGCCGATGCCACGGGGCCGATCACCAGAGCGGTGCTGAGCGACGAGGCGGTGGACGCAGTCGTGTTCGTCCCGCTTGCTTTCGATTACTACACGGTCGGAGACATCGAACAGTTCGCCGAGGCGGCCGGAAGTTCTCAGAAGCCGGTCGTCATGTGGCCCATCGGGGACGTCGACGTGGTGTCCGGTTGGGTCCCGGTCCTCGAGCGAAACAGTGTCCCCACGTGTTCCAGCCTTGGCACCGCAGTGGGGATTCTCCGCGGGTTCAACATCCGATCCAGGTCTCTGGACAGACGGAGGCGAGTCACCGACGCGTCGCCCAGCGACACCCCAATCTGGCCGACGCCGGAGCGCGGTGTCAACGGGCCTCTCTTTCTCGATGAGGTCCAGTCGAAGCGGATCATGTCTCTTTTCGGGGTCGACGCGGTCGAGGAAGTAGTTGCCCATGACCTGGAGACGGCCCTCGATGCAGCACGTAGCTTCTCCGTCCCGGTGGCGCTGAAACTGATGGCAGACGAACTTGCTCACAAGGCCGGTATCGGAGGTGTCGTCCTCGACGTCGACGGCGACCAGCAGGTCGCCTCCGTCTACGACTCTCTCATGGCAACTGCCGTCGGCTCGGGGCTCGGCGATTGCAGGATTCTCGTTCAAC
>JBAVPF010000034.1:0-5319 GCA_049692815.1 Acidimicrobiia bacterium | reverse complement strand
CGGCCGGCGCGGTCCTCCACAGGATGGTGACCTGCTGCTCCCGTTCCATCTCCTCGAGACGCTGCCGGCTCAGCCGGGAGACATCGTCGAGACGTCCGGTGAAGCACAGGACCACCCGAGCTCTCGCTGCGGCGAGCCCCTCGAGAGCGCCCACTGCCGCTTCCCCGGATCCCACCACGAGGACGTCATGGTCTTCGGCGTCGAATCCGAGCTCGGTGTGCATCCGGTTTTCGAGGCCGGCAGGAACCTCCCAGGGTGGTGATCCGTCTCCGATGTCGCCGGTGACGTCTACGGCGACGACAGCCGCGAAGTACTGGTCGTCTCCTGCGACGATCGACAGACCGCCATCCTCGGATTGATGAATCGCCTCCACATCGACACGACCCATCGTCACGTTACGAAAAGCCGGCCCGGGGCTTGCTTCCTCGGTCGGCGTGAGGAGAAGCACCGCATCGAGCCCGCTGCGGGCAGCTTCCATGGCGAGGGACACGCCCGCCGGCCGTGAGCCGACCACGATCAGGTCGTAGACGTTGTGCGGGCTCATCGGGCGGGATTCGAGACGTGCATGGCGAAGCCGGAAGCGACACCGTAGCCGACCCGATGGACCCGTCGGGCTTGACCTCGGCCCGGGATGGCCATACAAACGTCCGGTGCCACAATTGCCTTTCGACATCCGCAACACCAGGGCCGGACATGACCACTGACACCGACCGCTATAGAGCCAACTTCGTAGAAGAGGTCAACGCCGCGTACTTGTATCGCGTCGCGGCGGACCTGGAGAAGAATGAGACTCTGAGTGGCGTCTACCGCCGGCTCGCCGAAACCGAGGACAAGCACGCGGCACTGTGGGAGGAACGGCTAGAGGAAGCCGGTGCCGATGTCCCCCCGCGCAAGCCGGAGACCCGGACGAGGGTGCTTGGGTGGCTGGCACAGAGGCTCGGCCCGTCGGTGATCACCCAGGTGATGGCTTCCACGGAGATGTCGGGGCGCACCATGTACGACGATCAGCCGGAGGCGGCAGGAACCTCACTCCCCTCCGATGAGCGATCCCACGCCATCGTCCTCGATGCTCTCAAGAAGGAGTCTGCGTCGGGGGTCCGTGGCGGTGTCGTCGCATCACTCGAGGGCCGGCATCGCGCCGTGGGCGGCAACGCATTGCGGGCGGCGGTTCTCGGTGCCAACGACGGGCTCGTATCGAACATGGCACTCGTGATGGGAGTTGCGGGAGCCGCCTTCTCCTCGTCCGTCGTTCTCGTGTCCGGCCTGGCCGGGCTACTCGCCGGTTCGATCTCGATGGCGCTCGGAGAATGGCTTTCGGTCCAGAGCTCCCGCGAGCTCCATCAGGCTCAGATAGAGACGGAGCGGGATGAGATCATGACCATGCCCGAGCAGGAGGCAGAGGAGCTCGCCCTCATCTACGAGGCGAAGGGAATGGACCCCGAGTCGGCGACAAGGGCAGCCAGGGAGGTCATGGCCGACCCCGACGCCTTCCTCGACACCAAGGTGCGTGAGGAGCTGGGCATCGACCCCGACGAGTTGGGCGGCTCGGCCTGGCAGGCGGCCATCGCCTCGTTCTTCCTGTTCGCCCTGGGCGCCGTTGTCCCGGTCATCCCCCTCTTCTTCCTCGAAGGGACGGCTGCGGTCTGGGCCAGCGTCGCGTTCGCCGCCGCCGGACTGTTCCTCCTCGGCTCCGCTACCGCTCTGGTCACCGGCACCGGAGTGGTGCGGACCGGGATGCGATCGCTGCTGCTGGGGCTGACGGCGGCCGCGATCACCTTCGGGATCGGGTCCCTGCTCGGCGTCGCCGTCGGTGGCTGAGTCCCGGAGCGGCCGGGCGAATCCCCTGGACGGGATCGCCCATCTCCGCGGCCACGCCCGAGGGTACGGTTCCCGGGATGGAGGCGGAACTCGTTGGCAGGGACGTAGAGCTCGACGCCCTGATCGCGGCCATGGAGAAAGGCCCCGGCGCGGTGGTTTGCGGGCCTGCCGGCATCGGGAAGACACGTCTCGTCACAGAGGCTTCCGACACCTCGAGCCGCAAGGTCTGGTGGCTGCCGGTGACAGTGGAGTCGGCGTCGATCCCCTACGGTCCATTCGGGCTCCTGGTGCCGGAATTGGCGGAGGAGCTCGCCTCTGACACAGCGACTTCGGCTCAGTCGCTGATACGGCGGAAGCTGTCGGAAGGTGGCCTACCTTCACTCCTGGTCGTCGATGACGCTCAACATCTGGACCCACGGTCGGCGGCCACGGTCCACGCCATCGCCGTCGGCGGCAAGACCACCGTGGTCGCAACAGTCCGGGACGGCGAGACGGTGCCGGGGGCGATCACGACGTTGTGGAAGGACGCCGGGCTCCTGCGTATGGACTTGAAGCCACTCCGGCGGCCCGACGCCGATGCCCTCGCCACGCTCCTGCTCGGCGGGGACGCTGACGCCCGAACATTGACCGAGATATGGAAGATGTCACGTGGCCATCCGTTGGAGTTGCGGGAGCTGATCCTCTCGGCTCAGGAGACAGGGACCCTGACGCAGACCAACGACGTGTGGACGCTCACCGACTCACTCAACGCGACCTCCCGTCTGGTGGAGTTGGTGGAAGATCGGCTGGGCAGACTCGATGACGAGGAACGGAGCGCCGCTGAGACCCTTGCCTACGGTGAGCCTCTCGACATCAGGCTCCTGGTCGCTGCAGCCGATCCGGATGCCGTCGAGGGCCTGGAGCGTGCGGGGGTGATCCGAGTCTTGAGCACTGGCGCCGTGACGCAGGCGACCCTGGCTCACCCTCTCTACGGAGAGGTGCTGCGGACCACTCTTCCCATCACGAGAAGGGCGCGACTCGCCCGGGACCTGGCTCGGGCGGCCACCCAAGAAGACGTGCATCTCCCAGACCCACTCCGAGTTGCCAACTGGCGTCTCGAGTCGGGTGAAGCCGACGCCGAGGAGCTGGAGAGTGCCGCTATCGACGCGGTGCGCCGCATGGCGTGGGACCTGACGTTGAAGTTCGCCACGGCCTCGTTGAATTTGGCACCGTCTTACATGGGTCACGGTTGCGCCGCCGCAGCCCTCGCCGAACTCGGCGACGCCGAGCAGGCAGAGCGCCACCTCCTCGAGGCGAGGGACCTGGTCGACGATCCATCCATGCTGGCCTGGAACACGATCTCGCTGGCGGACGTCTGGTTCTACCACGCCGGGCGGATGGAGGAGGCCCTCGAGTTGGTCCGCAAGGAGTTGGCGCAGACCACCGATCACGAGGTACGCGACGACGTGACGAGCGCCCTCGCCATCAATCTGATGATGTACGGCAGCGTGCAGGAGGTGGTCGATCTTTCCCGGGAGGTCCTGGAACGACCAGATGCGTCCTCAACCGCAAGGCTGATGTCGCTGGTGGCTTCGACATCGGCAAGCGGCCTCAGACTTAGGCCGGGTGAGGTCCGTTGGGGAGTCGATGCAGCCATGCCCCTCGTAGATGACAACCGCCATCGATTTGCCAACGCCGACGACATTCTTCAAGCGTCGCTGTGCGTGGCCGACGTGGCGGCCGGTGACATACCTTCCGCTCGGTCCACGGTCGACAAAAGACTGGCTTTGGCCCTCGAGAGTGACCGTGGTGACCTCCCCGGCTTCTGGACGATGTTCAACGGGCTGATCCTGCTCTACGAGGGTGCCGCGCAACGCAGCTACGAGAGCCAATTGGAGGCGTTGCTGCTCCTGGACCGCTATGACTCGTGGCTCTCCGAGCCGCTTGCCCGGGTGGGCGCAGCACACGCTGCCGCTGTTATGGCGAACGGATCCGATGCACGACGTCACATCGAGGCACTTTCACCGGAGATGCGTGCCGTCCCCAGGATCAGGTCGAGGGTGGGGCACGTCGAGGCACTCGTCGTGGCAATCGAAGAGGGGCTGACCGCCGGTGCGGCCGCAGCCGTGGCCGCAGGTGATCAAGCGGCCGAAGACGAACATCTCCTCTGGGCTGTCGAGGCATGGCATCTGGCGGTCAGGCTGGGACGGCCCGACTTGGTCTCCGAACGCCTCGCCGACATGACATCGGAGAGACCCGACACGGTGGCCTCCCTCTACAGCGCCCATGCCGATGCCCTGGAAGCGCTGGATCCAGCGGCTCTGGATTTGGTGACGCAGGCCTTTCGCCAGTCCGGGCTCATGTTGTTCGCTGCCGAGACAGCCTGCCAGATATCGGGTATCCGCAGGCACAGCCAGGAGGTGAGCCTGGCGCGGCGTGCCTCCGCTCTTGCCCGCGAGTTGCTCCCCGAGAGGTCCGGTGTCCGGACCCCTCCGTTCGCCGAGTTGTCGGATGCGGTTCCTCTGACGCCGAGGGAGCGGGAAGTGGCGCTCCTCGCCGCCGATGGAGTCACGAGCAAAGAAATTGCCGAACGGCTGTTCATCTCGGTCCGAAGCGTGGACAACCACCTCTCCCGCGTGTATGCCAAGCTGGGGGTGAGCGGTAGAGCGCAGTTGCCGGGTGTACTCATCCCCGGTGCCTGACGTCTGATTGAGTAGCCGACTACTCAGGTCTTCCCGGGTGAGCTGAGGTACTTCTCAATGGCATGAGGGCTTGGTGTCTGCATTCTGATGCCCATCGGTTCTGTGCTTCCTCCCGAGAAGCGAGGTCACGATGAGGCGAGTGACCCTACTTCTCGTCTTCATGTTGCTGGCTGTCACGGCTTGTGGAGGTTCCTCCGGCTCGGAGCGAAACGACACCACGGACCAGAACTCGCCCGGTGAGACCGGTGACGAACAGGTCACCGTCACGACGGACGCGGAGGGAAACGCAAACGAAGACACTTCTGGTCCTACGTCGTCCGTGTCGGTCCCCGGACAGGCGACCCTCACTCTGAACGGCACGACTCATCAGTTCGGTGGTGACGTGCCCGGCATGTCGTTTTGTGAGCCATCCATGGCGGGGGCCAACTACTTCGCAAACCTGCCGATGCTGGATGAGTCCGGCGAAGTCATCGGCGAGTTGAGCGGTCTGCAGGTGTTTCTCCCTCTGGACACCCAGGACTTCGGAGAGCCTCCGCACGCGATGTTCATCGATGGCGAGGAGGCGTGGCTCGCCGACCCTCAAGAGATCGACCTCGGCGGTCTCGACCCGGATACGAGCCAAATCGACGACTACACGATCGACGGGAACATGGCCTCGGGGACCGCCACCTTCTTCGAGCGTCAGAGCTGGACTGACTGGTCTACCGGCAACGCGGACAGCTACCTGGTCGCACAAGGCACCTTCGAGGTGACTTGTGCCGGCTGAAATTGCCCTGAGGGGCGCGAAGGAGGGAAGAGTCGGATGAGGAAGATGCTCGTC
>JBAVPF010000033.1:0-1991 GCA_049692815.1 Acidimicrobiia bacterium | reverse complement strand
AGCTCGTGGCGGGGCTGGATCGCAATGGAACCAGCCAATGACGACCCGTGTACGCGCTGGAACCGGGAGGACCTGCGGGGCGCCGCCCCTCCGGACGCCCAGCCGGAGAGTCGGCGACCGTGGCATCCGCTGACCGGGCCAGGAAGGGCTCCGGCCGCGGCCGGGTGGCGCTCATCGGCGTTGTCGTCATAGCGGCTTGGCTGGGGATGGGGTACCGGCTCTTCGAGATTCAGGTGGTCCGCGCCTCGGAGTTGGCCCAGGAGGGATTGAGCCAGAGACTCGTCACCAAGGAGATGGCCCCGCAGCGAGGCAAGATCTTCGATCGCAACGGGAACCTCCTCGCCATGACGGTCGATGCCCAGAGCCTGTTCGCCGTTCCTGATCAGGTGACGGAGCCTCTCTGGGTCGCCCAGCAGGTGGGCGGTCTCCTCAGTGTCGACCAGGACACGCTCTACCAGAGGCTCACGAGCGACAGTGACTTCGTCTACATCAAGCGGCAGGTCGACGGTGTGCTCGCCCAACAGATCCTCGACCTCGGCCTGAACGGGGTATTCGCCCACCCCGAGCCCACCCGGGTCTACCCGGCCGGGACGGTTGCGTCCCACGTCACCGGGTTCGTCAACATCGATGGGGACGGCCAGGAGGGGATCGAGCTCGTATACGACGACGAGTTGAGGGGCGTTCCCGGGCACGCCGAGTACGAGCGTGATCGCGCCGGGCACGTCATACCCCAGGGGCACACCAACATCGTCCCCGCCATTCCCGGAGTCGACCTGGTCACCACTATCGATCTCCCCCTTCAGTATCAGGCGCAGAAGGCGACTCAGAAATGCGTGGAGACGACCAACGCCGCCTCGTGCTGGGCGGTGGTCCTCGACGTCGAGACCGGCGAGGTCCTGGCCATGGTCGGTGCGCCGGTGTTCGACCCGGACACCCGTCAGACCCTCGATCCCACCTGTGACGATGCCGAGGACCCGGCGGCGTGCCGGGCCTTCTCGAACTTCGTGATCCGGGGCATCTACGAGCCCGGCTCCACAGAGAAGATGATCACGGTGGCGGCGGCTTTGGAGGAGGGCGAGGTCAGCGTGGGGACCGTCATCCCCGAGGTCTCGGACGAGTTGGAACTTCTCGAGGGCGCGTGTCGCTCTGGTGACGACGACGTCTTCGGTTGCTACCGGGACTTCGACAAGCACGACACAGAGGACATGACCGTTCGCGACATCTTCACCCGCTCCTCCAACATCGGGACCATCAAGATCGCAGAGGAGCTCGGTGAGCCGCTATTGGTGGACTACATCAGAGGCTTCGGGCTGGGGGAGAAGACGGGCATCGACTACTCCGCGGAGGCGTCGGGGATACTCAGGTTCGACGCCGGGTGTCAGACGTGTCTCGCCTCGGCGGCGATCGGGTACTCCGTCGCCGTCACTCCTCTGCAGATGGCGGCGGCCTACGCCGCGGTGGGCAACGACGGGGTATGGAACACACCTCACATAGTCAGGTCCAAGGTCGATGCTGAGGGTGAGACGGAGATCGGTGGGATCGAGTCCAGGAAGGTGGTCAGCCCGGGCACCGCTCTTCTCATGCGCCAGCTGCTGGCATCGGTCGTGGACGACGGAACCGGTCGCAACGCGACGGTCGAGGGGTACCGGGTGGGTGGCAAGACCGGAACCGCCAACAAGCTGGACGAGAACGGGCGCTACACCGACATCACCCGAGCTTCTTTCGTCGGCATGGCGCCCATCGACGACCCCAAGGTCGTGGTCGCGGTCATGGTCGACGCCCCCGACTACGACCATCGCACGGGTGGCCTCGCCGCCGCCCCGGTCTTCGCCGAAATCATGGAGCAGGCGCTCCATCGTCTGGCGGTGAGCCCGGATGACGTCCAGGGCTAGGACGTTGGGAGAGCTGGCGTCGTTGGTCGGCGGGGAGGTCCGCGGCGAGACGGCCACATCGGTGTTGGACGTCACCCACGACTCACGCCAGGTCCAGCC
>JBAVPF010000032.1:0-1772 GCA_049692815.1 Acidimicrobiia bacterium | reverse complement strand
CGAGATCGAAAGCGAGTCGGCGCCGCATGCGATCGGCCACACCGACGACGTCGTCTCCAGTCGTCACGGAGCCAACGAAGTCGAGCGGCTCCGCCTCGTTGACCAGAGCATAGGTCCGATACCACTCCTGCCTCTCCTCGCACAGGTAGATCGTGTCGAGGAGGTTGGGACTCGGCGGAATGGGGGCGGCATCTGGCGGCGTCCTGAAGTCCGGCACGGGGAGGGGTAGATCTGGAGGCTCGGGCAGCATGAGAAGCCCCACGGGGGTGCTCGTGGTCCTCGCAAAAGCCTCGAGTTGCTTCAGCGTTGGCTGGGCGTCGCCGCGGGTCCACGCGGCCAGGCGCGGAACGCGCCGATTCAAATCGTCAGCGCTCTTCCCGGAGCGTTTGCTTGCCCAATCCAGGAGCGAAGGCTCGATCTGGACGCGGACGGTCATTGCTCCAGTATTCCCGACTTCGCGGCGCGGCCCTTCTGATCTTGCGCCACCGACAGGAGGGTCCGGCGAATCGTCGCCGCTCTTGGCCGTGGTCCTGCAGTCCCTCGAGCTCTCCGAGGGCGCTACCGCGCCACCGAGACTGGTTCAGCCTCGATTCGCGCGGGGTGGTTCGTCTTGTGTTCCACTGGGGGTGCTCCGCCCACGACCCGAGAGTCAGGGCACCCGTGTCCAGATGTTGCCGTCTCGAGGGTCTACGTCGATTGGACCGGGATCCTTCGCATCTACGCTCTTGCCGGTCGGCGGCATGCCCATCGCTCCCCCTGGTGGGTCCCGGTGACCCTGGCCCGTATGACGGTCTTGTCCCCGCTGACGAGCACCTCTTCGGGCCGCATCTGCAGATCGGGGAACGCCGCCCTGTGCATCTGAAAGAACTCGAGGACACCCTCCTTCGTCGGAGCGAGACCGGGCGTCTCCTCGTGCTCGACGAAGTTCTCGGCCAGGAGATCGCCGAACCCGTCGATGTCTCCGGAGCCGATCAGTTCGTAGGCACGTTGCGTAGTTGCGGCGATATCCATCGTCGTCCTTTCTGAAACGACCGCCGAGCGGCCAGCGGTGTGTGCGGGCTATTCCAGCGCCAGATCGCTGCTGCTGTCAGTGCCTGCGATGCCCTCCATGCCTGTGATGCCTGCCCCCGACCAGTTCGGCTTCGTGCCCATTCGAGTGGGCGGCGCCGCGGCTGAGGATCAGGTCGATCCGGGTCTTCAACGTCGGGACCGGGATGTTCAGCGCCCCCGGCGCGAGCGACGGAGTGTTCGACTCTGGCAGCCCGTCAATCCGGGGCCGAGCGGACCTTCGTTCCAAGCGTCACGGAACTTGTGGGGTGCGGTGAGAAGTGCGTAGGAGCCGGTCGTGGAGCCGTCCGCTGCGGTGATTCCTCGGTTTCGAGGTGGGTCGCCTTCCAGGATGGCGAGGAAGTCATAGCCGGGAGGCGGGTTCAGGCCTTCGGTTTTCCACTTCGTGACCTCCTGTCGGCTTGCGCTTGCCTGCCCGGGAGCCACCGTCGGCGTTGGCGGCCGATGCCACCAGACCGAGCGTAACCAGGAGCGCAGCCGTCACGGTGGCGAACCGAAGACGCGAAGAAGTCTCCGTGTTGTCAGATATCTGGCATCCGGGGCGAGGTCGCATGGCTGGACGCGAAGTCGGCGGGCGTACAGGCGCGGAGGAGGCCGACGGGGAGGACGCTGAGGTCGGGACTAAAGGTCAGCGCCCGGGACGCCGACAGAGGCGGTGAATGGCCCATCTCCGCACTCATTTCTTCAAGAGCGACGACTTCGAG
>JBAVPF010000031.1:0-9167 GCA_049692815.1 Acidimicrobiia bacterium | reverse complement strand
GGCCGAGCACCTAGCCAGACCGAAAGCCGACGGATCCTCCTCACCGGCCGTCACCGAACCGGGCCGCACGTCGAACATGACATATGGGCCAACCGGGGTGGGCTCGTCCCAGCCGGGCTCGCCATGGATCACGAACGCCCTCTCAATATCCATGCCGGCCAGGGTGTCGGCCATCATTCGGGCGCATTCCAGGCTGAAAACGCCGATTACGAGGTGGGGCGTGCGGGTGGGATTGGCCAGAGGACCCACGAGGTTGAAGATGGTGCGCGTCCCCATCGCCTGGCGGACCGGGGCGATCGACTTCATCGAGGGATGAAACGCCGGCGCGAACAGGTATGTGAAGCCTGTCGCGGAGAAGACGGACCCGGCGCGGGTTGAGTCCCAGGGCACGTCCAGACCCAGCGCGGCGAGAACGTCGAAGCTGCCGCTCCTCGAGGACACCGAACGGTTGCCGTGCTTGATCACGTGCGCTCCGGCCGACGCCGCCAGCAGAGCTGCACCAGTCGAGAGATTGAGACTTCCCGACGCGTCTCCACCCGTCCCGACGATGTCGACCGCTCCTGTGACGTCGTCGATGTCGGGGGTGACCGCCATCTCCTGGAGACCCTCGGCGAATGCACGCAACTCGTCGGCCGTCTCCCCTCTCGTCCGCATTCCAGCGAGGGCGGCGGCCGCCTGGGCGTGGTCGAGGTCATCCGACGTCAGATAGCCCAACAGCTCCGAGGCCTCGGCCTGCGTCAGGGGCAACCCGGACAGGATCTTGTCGATCAGCTCTCTCATCCCACCACCCCGAGCGTCTCCGAACCCGGCTCACGCACCCTCTGAGCCAGGAAGTTGCCGATGAGACGGTCGCCCAGTGGAGTGAGGACGCTCTCAGGATGGAACTGCACCCCTTCGATGGGCAGCGACGAGTGCCGGATCCCCATGACCTCGCCGTCCGAGGTGTATGCCGTGATCGCCAGTTCATCCGTCAGAGCCACTTCCGCCACTGCCAGTGAGTGATAGCGCCCACAGGCAAGAGGGTTGGGCAGTCCCGCATAGATCGAGCGCCGGTCGTGATACACCTGAGACGTCTTGCCGTGCATCAACGACATCGCCGGCTCGACCGCGCCACCGAAAGCCACCGCTATGGCCTGATGCCCGAGACAGACACCGAGCATCGGCACCCGGCCGGCGAACCGTCTGATCATCTCGACGGAGACGCCCGCATCCTCGGGGCGTCCCGGTCCGGGTGAGATCACCATGTGGGTCGGATCGATCTCCTCGGCCGCGGCGACATCCAACTCGTCGTTGTACCTGACAGTCACCTCGGCGCCGGCGGTGAGGAACGCTTGGACGAGGTTGTAGGTGAACGAGTCGTAGTTGTCGATCACCAGCACGTGAGTCATAGGCCCTCCTTCGCCATCTCCAGGGCCGACTCGAGAGCCGCTCCCTTGGACAACACCTCTTGGTGCTCCGTGGCGGGGTCACTGTCGGCGACTATCCCCGCTCCCGCCTGATAGCTGTACCCGCCCTCGTTGAAGACCATCGTGCGGATCGTGATGGCCTGGTCCATCGAGCCGCCGCGGCCGAAGTACCCGATCGAGCCTGAGTAGAGCTGACGTGACACCGGCTCCAGCTCGTCGATGATCTCGATGGCTCGAAGCTTGGGGGCACCGGACACCGTCCCGGCGGGGAAGGTGGCGGCGAACAGGTCGAAGGCGTCCAGACCGGGTCGGAGATCCGCGGTGACACCGCTGACCATGTGCATCACATGGCTGTAGCGCTCGATCGTCTTGTAGGGATCGACGACCACGGAACCGGCCGAGGCCGTCCGCCCCACGTCGTTTCGCGCCAGGTCCACCAGCATCACGTGCTCCGCCGCTTCCTTCGGGTCACCGAGGAGTTCTCGCTCGAGACGTTGGTCCTCTTCGTCGGTCCGGCCCCTGGGCCGTGTCCCCGCTATCGGCCTCAGCTCTGCCCGGCCCGCCTTGAGTCTGGCCAGGGCCTCGGGCGACGAGCCCACGACCTGACTGTCCCCGGTGTCGATGAAGTACATGTACGGGGACGGGTTGAGCAGACGGAGCGCCCGGTAGGCGGCGAAAGGATCGACTTCGGTCTCGCCGCCGAACCTGACCGACAACACCAGTTGATAGACGTCGCCTGCCGTGATGTGACGCTTGACCGAGTCGACGCTTGCCATGTACTGATCTCTCGTCATGCTGGGCCGGGGAGGCTGGTGTCGAGCGGGGGCATGACTGTTCTCCAGAGGCCCGCGGAGAGCCTGCATGACCTCGTTGCGCAGTGATTGGCGCTCGGTCTCCGATCCGGCATGGAGGAGAGCCATGCGACGGGTCAGGTGGTCGAAAACGAGGATGCTCGACGTGGCCAGATAGATGCCTTCCGACCCCGATCGGCCGTGAGGGCTCGGAGGGAGTTTGTAGAGCCTCCGAACCAGGTCGAAGGCTGCCACCCCGACGAGACCTCCGCCGAGAGGCTCCGCCACCGGGTCGAACGGTTCACAGGCCGGCGTCTCACTCAAGGCCATGCGCAAGCCGTCGAGGACGCCGGAATGGATGAGCCGTCCGCCCTCATGGACGCCGTCGGCCTCGATCGTGTAGCGCCTGGTGTCGCCAAACCCGATGAAGGAATACCTCCCCGTGTGCCCTCCCTCCACGCTCTCCAGCAGATACCTGGGGGCGAGACCGCGCAAGCGCAGGTAGGCGGACACCGGGGTGTGGAGGTCTGCCGGTATGTCGAAGATGGATTCCATGGTCTCCTCGGGTCGGGGCCCTGGGTGGGAGATCCGGAATCAGAAAACCCACCTCGTGGCCTGAGGTGGGTCTTTGCCGGTCTAGTGAATGAGCCGCGCGGTCGCCACCTCTATGGGGTGGGCCACCACCACTTCCGGGTCGCCGAAAGGCGTTCGCTGCTCATTGGCGGACAGTTGTACTAGCGGGTGCACGAAGCGTCAACCCGGCGACAGCCCAGCGGAGCCGACGACCGCGACATATGATCCCGGCACGGGATGCCGGCCGACCAGGGATTACAAGTCTGATGCTCTCGACCCTGGCGGTCACCTGGCGTCTGGTTCGCAGACGCCTCGCAGCCGACTGGCTCGTGGCAGGCGCCGCTTTTGCCACGATCATCCTGGCAATCGCGTTGCTCGGCGCGGGCCCCATCTACGCCGATGCGGTTGCGTTGAGTGCCCTGCAGCGGACCCTCACCGACTCGGCCGTGACCGACTCGAACATCACTGTGGAGGTGAGCGTCTACCCCGACCTCTTCGAGCAGGCCGATGCAACGGTCCGCGGAGTCGTCGATAGGGCCACCGCTACCACCGGGGCAGAAGTGCTGACCCACATCGAGGCCGAGGCGTTCCAGATCGGGGATGCCGGCTCGGCGGGAGCGGTCCCGCTTGCGTCTTTCCAGTACTTCGAGGGCATACCGGAGAGGGCAACGCTGGTCTCCGGCAGATGGCCCGACCAGGCCGGGCCCCCGTTCGAAACCACGGTGAGCGTGTCCGCGGCCGAAAGCCTCGGTCTCGCGGTCGGCGACGTGCTGGAGGTGTCCAGCCGGCGTGACCAGGCACTTCGGACATCGGTCGAGATCGTTGGGACGTATCAGATCGATGACACCGCCGACCCCTTCTGGTTCGACGACACCCTGGCGATCCTCGGCGAGGAGACATCCCCCTCCTTTGACACGTTCGGTCCATTCGTCGTCACCCTCGAAACGGTGCTTCACGGACTCACCACGTCGCGAGTCGATGCCGGGTGGCGGGTCCTGCCCGACTACCAGGAGCTGACCGTCTCTGAGATAGACCGACTGGGTGCCTCGGTCGCATCCCTCGGCAAGGATCTCGATCGTGCCTTCTCCCGTGTGGTGGACAAGGAGTCGTCGGGAACCTCGAGCTTCACCGTCGTCACGGGGCTTCCCGAGCTGCTGGCGACCGTAGACCGATCTCTCACGGTGACCCGATCCAGCGTTCTGGCCCTGCTCGTGCAATTGGCCTTGCTCGCCGGGTACGCCCTGGTGCTGACGGCCGGCCTCATGGTCGACGCCAGGAGAACGGAGACTTCTCTTCTCCGCTCCAGGGGAACCTCTCCGAGGCAAATCCTCGGCTCGTCCCTGTTGGAGGGTCTGGTGCTGGTGATCCCCGCCGTGGCCATCGGACCGTATCTCGGGATGTGGCTGCTCCGCCTGCTGAACCACGCCGGGCCTCTCGCTGCCATCGGGCTGTCCATCGACCCGGTCGTGAATCGAGAATCGTTCCTTCTCGCGATCGTGGCAGGTGCTCTGGCACTGACGGCTCTCACCTGGCCCGCCCACAGGGCGGCCCGGCGCTTTCCCGAGGAGGCGGGGAGCCATAGACGCCAGCGGACGGACTCGGCGACACAGCGGGTGGGGGTCGACGTGGCGCTGATCGGTCTCGCCATCGTGGTCTTCTGGCAGTTGCAGGTCCTTGGGCCCCAGATCAGCGCCAGCGTCAGAGGCCGTTTCGGCGTCGATCCCTTGCTCGTCGTGGCCCCGGCGATCGGCCTGCTCACCGGGGCCGTTCTCGCCCTCCGCATCGTCCCGTTGCTCGCCCGGGTGGCCGAATGGCTGGCTTCGTCGGGCAGGTCGACGGTCTCAGCACTCGCCTCGTGGCAGGTGGCCCGGCGTCCCATCCGCTACGCCAGATCGGCTCTGCTGCTGATGATGGCGATCGGAATCGGCTTCTTCGCCGCCTCCTACTCGACGACCTGGATCGGCACACAACGTGACCAGGCCGAGTTCGCGGTCGGCGCAGACATCGTCGTCCGGCCGAACCGGGCCACGGGGTCGTCGCTGCCGGACCTCGTGCTCGAATCGGCGCACACCTCGGTCGAGGGCATCGCCTCTTCCATGCCCGTCGTGCGCCTGCTCGGCCAACTCGGGGAAACCGGCGGTCTAGGGCAGTTCTTCATCCTCGATGCCTCCAAGGCGAGCGACGTCGTCCGCATCCGCCCCGACCTGGCACCCGAATTCGGCGATTTGATGCAACTCCTCGTCTCGGGCCGACCCGAGATGGGCGCCGTTGCCCTTCCCGGTGAGCCCACTTCGCTGACACTGGACTTCGAAGCAGTCGAGGAACTCCCCGACGAAGAGGAGGCGAAGGAGCGGCAGATCGTGCCTGTCTTGGGGTTTCAGGGACAGGCTCGGGTGATCCTCCAGGACGGGGACGGACGTCTCTACAGGGTGATCGCAGGGAACATGCCCGTGAACGAGGGGCCCCAGAGGCTCTCCATCGATCTCACCGAGCCTCTGCGCGAGGGCGTCGCCCACCCGGTCTACCCATTGCAGCTCGTGAACATCGAGATCAGGTCACAAATCCCGGACGACTACTCCAGGATCGTCCACCTCCACCTGGATGGGATCACGGTGAGCTCCGCCGAAGGGTCTGCGGAACGGGTCGCCATGGCCACTACCGACTGGGAAGTGTCCGTGGGACAAGTTGTCGGAGCCACCACGTCGCCCGCCATCAGCCCGGGAGCGTCAGGGGCAGACGGGTCGCTGGACTTCGCAATCGAGACAGGGGTCGGCTTCATGGCCCCGCCCGTCTATATGAGCATCCGCCCTCAGGGAACCCGGCTGCCCCAGGACTTCCCGGCGATCGTCTCCGAGGACTTCGCCGCGACCGGTCTGGCGCAGGTGGGAGAAACGCTCCGAATGGCGCCACTACGCATCGAGCACGACAACGTGGCGATAGCCGGTGAGATCGGATCGTTCCCGACATCACGTTCGGACCTGGGCCCGATCGTCGTCCTGGACCTTCCCACCTATCAGATGATGGGCTATGAGCCCGGCTACGGGCTGGCCCCGGTCGACGAGTACTGGCTGGCCGCCGACGGCGATACCGACGCCGCGGTCACCTCCTTGCGCGCCCCGCCCATAAGCAGCTTTCACATCGACACCGTCGAGCGTCTCACCGACCGTCTCGTCTCGGACCCGGTGGCGTTGGGCACCATCGGAGCTCTCACCGTGGGTTTCGTGGCAGCAGCTGTGTTTGCCGCAGTCGGCTTCGCCGTCAGCGCCACGGTCTCGGCTCGGGAGAGGCTCATCGAGTTCGCCCTCCTGAGAGCCTTGGGCTTGTCGCCCAGACAACTCGGCTCATGGCTGGTCCTGGAGCAAGGGGCCCTCGTGCTGGCGAGTCTCGGGCTGGGCACGTTGATCGGGATGCTCCTGACCGCATTCCTGCTCCCCCTGGTGACACTGACCCAGGGGGGGCGTCCCGCATTCCCTGAAGTGATGGTCATCTACCCGTGGACCACTGTCGTGTGGCTGGAGCTGGCCGTGGTCGCAGTGCTGGCATGCATCGTGACGGTCCTCACCGCGGTTCTCCGGCGCGTCGGGCTGGGCTCGATGCTGAGGCTCGGGGAGGACTGAGCGATGCGACGTCCTGGCGCGTTGAGTCTCGGGGCCCGCCTGATCGCACGTGAGCTGCGGGCCGAGCCGGCCGTCGTGATCAGCCTCCTCATCGCTGTGGCGCTCTCCACGTTCGTGATGGCGGGGGCACCCAGGCTCCTGGAGAAGGTGTCGAAAGACGACTTGTACGCCACCGTCAGCGATCCGCTGCCATCGCAGAGAAACATCACCGTGGAGCGCCAGGGCCATCTGGGCACCGGCTTTGGCGACGACCCATTCGCGGCCATTCGCCTCGTTGGAGACGACTTCGCCGATCGGGAGCTCCCCGAGACGGTGAAAGCCGTGGTCTCCGGTCACTACTTCCTGGTCGAGAGCCCCCAGTTCGCCGTGGCACCCATGCCCGGGGAAGACCCACCCCACCCGTTCCCGACATTCCTCCGCTTCCGGTATCAGGAGGGGATCGACGAGAACGCCACCCTCGTCGAAGGCAGTCTCCCCACTCCCCAGGAGCCCATCGAGATGCTCGTCGGCGACGATTGCCCGACGGATCGCGCCGAACGGGAAGCTCTGCGAGAGGCTCTGCAAGCAGGCGGGGACGAGTCGACCGCAGACCTTGACTGTCACACCGGCTTCGTCGACCACTACGAGGCGGCTGTCACCGCTCCCACCGCAGAGGCCATGGGGCTGGAGATCGGCCGGCAGATGCTCCTGAGCGCCGACTTGACCGACCCGGCGTATTTCGGAGTCTTCGGGCCGTCACTCCACTTTCAATTCGTGTTCTCCATCTCGGGGATCATCGAGCTGACCGACCAACAAGACGAGTATTGGTTTGGCGACCCGGTTCTCCATAGGCCCAACATCCAGGAGAACGCCGACCTCCGGATCATCTATGCCCGGGGCCTCATGGCTCCGCAGGACTATCGATCTCTGCTCTCGACGCTGGGACAGGCCAGGTGGACGTACGACTGGCGCTTCTTCGTCGACCCGGACCGGGTTCGCGAGGCGAACCTCGACGCACTGAGGAAGGACCTGGCTGCGCTGGCTCTCGACTTCTCCCCGATCGGAACTCAGGCGGAGCAGCTCAAGGTGAGGACCCGTCTGCCGGATCTCCTCACCGAGCACGTGACCCAGAAGACGCAGACGGTGGCCCTGATGTCGCTGACGGTCACGGCTCTGTTCGTGGTCGCCGTCGCCCTCACAATGCTCCTCGCCATCCTGATGACGGAACGACGCCGTTCCGACATCATCCTGACCCGCAGCCGCGGGGCGTCCCCGGGCCAGCTGACGATGACACGCCTATATGAGGCGCTGCTGCTGGTCGTGCCGGCAGCGGCCGCCGGCTACGGGGCTGCGTACGTCTTGGTGAGTGAGAGCGACTACCTGGCTCCCTATAGGATGGCCGTCGCCCTTGCCACGGCAGTGGTGGCGAGTCTCGTCGCCGCCGGTCTCGTCTTGTATCGCAAGAGACTCGGATCGATGCAACGGGACCATGTCGTCTTCCCCGGAGCCTCTCCTCGCCGGGTCGTGGTGGAGAGCCTCGTCGTCGTGCTGGCGATCGGTGCGACGCTCGTGTTGCGACGCCGGGGCCAGATCGACGAGATCGACGACACTCCGCGTGTCGACGTGTTGTTGGCAGCACTCCCTGCGCTCGTCGGCCTCGCCGCAGGAGTCGTCACGCTCCGGGTCTACCCGTACCTGATCAGGGGCCTGGCGTGGCTCGGGTCCCTGCGCCGTGGCGTCGTCTGGTTCGTGGGTTTCCGCCGCGTCCTCCAGCGCTCGATAGCCCACAGCCTCCCCGTGGTCGTCTTGCTGCTCTGCGTGGCGACCGCCACCTACGCGTCGGTGGCCCGGATCTCGATCGAGACCGGTCAGCTGGCATCTTCATGGCAGGCAGTGGGCGCCGACTACGCGATCAAGGGCTTCGGAAACGACGTCACACTTCCGTCGGCGATCGACCTGGATGCAATCGCCACGACGTATCCGGTGGGGCTGGGCAGCACTTTTCCCAACGTGCGAATCCTGACGGACCTGGGCAGCTTCGACACCGAAGCCATCGCTGTCACGCCGGAATACGACCGGATCACCCGCGACAGCCCGATCCCTCGTCGGCTGCCGGAAGAGATGAACAGGCCGGCGGAAGGGACACAGACCGACCCCCTGCCTCTGATGATCGGCTCGGATTGGCCCAGTGGCTACCAACCGACCCTTGGTGACATAGTCCAGCTGGACCTGGGCCGGCTCCAACCGTATGCGGAGATCACCGCGATCAGGGACAGCTACCCGGATGTGCCCAACGGGAGGCCATTCGTCGTCATGAACCTGGATACCTTGGCTTCCACGAGCGAATTGCCTCTGTCTCCGACGGTGGCCTACCTCCGGGGAGATCGGTCGGCGGGCGATTCTCTTCGGGAGACCGTCGAGGCAGTGGCTCCGAGCGCACGTCTCATCTCTCGCTACGACACGCTCGACTCGGTGGCCGGGGACCCGTTCGTCCACTGGGTCGACCGGTCCCTCCTTCTGGTGGCCGCTCTGGCGGCCGTGTTCGCCGTCGCATCGGCCTTGTCGGCGGTCGCCCTGGCATCCGCGGTGAGACGTCGCGACTTCGCCTACCTGAGGACCATGGGCCTGGAGACGAGGCAGACCGCGGCGCTCACCGTGATCGAACAGGCGCCGGCGGTCCTCACCGGCGTCATCGCCGGTGTGGTGACCGGAGTCGGCATCGCATTCCTCCTGGAGCCCGCCGTGAGTGTGGCGGCTTTCACAGGTGGTCTCGTCCCTTCGACGGTCGAAGTCTCCTGGGG
>JBAVPF010000030.1:0-14439 GCA_049692815.1 Acidimicrobiia bacterium | reverse complement strand
GCGGTGGAGGGGTGATGCCGGCGACGGACGGCACAAGGGTCAGGTCGAGGCCCGCGGCGCGGCGCGCCAGGTCGAGGGACAGTTCTGCCGCCAGGGCGTCGACTTCCAGGTCGAGGCCGGCAACCGTGGCAAGCAGGTCCTGGGTGTCACGCAACGCCAGGGCGAGAACCTGGTCTCTGGTGGATCTGGCGGCGGTGTCGCGTCTGGCGGCGATGGCGGCGAGACGCCGTCGCAGCGAGCGGACGGCCAGGGAGGGGATCTGCTGGCCACCGGTCGGGAGGTGATGCTCGGGGATCGTGACCAGGACGTCGTCCAGGCCCTCGCTTCTGAGCAGGCTCCTGAAGTCCGAGACGGCGCCCGATGTCCCCGAGGTGGCCCGGTTGAGAACGTGGATCACGTCTGCTCCCCGGGACACGGCCCGACGCAGGACCTGCCAGGCGACGTCATCGGCGTAGCGGAGCGCCGAGGTGACGAACACGACTACGTCGGCCCGATCTACCAGGGCCTCGGCCTTGCGCCGGTGATCGAGGGCAGTGGAGTCGATATCGGGTGTGTCGACCAGGGCCATGACGCCGAGAATCGGGGCGGACCCGATCACTACCTCGCATTCGACTCCGGTCAATGTCTCGAATCGGGGGGCGTTCGGCTGGGACGCCACGATCACCGGTTCCGACGTCGTGGGGCGGAGTGAGCCGGTCTCGGACATGTCGCGCCCCACGAGCGAATTGACCAGCGTCGACTTGCCCGAGCCGGTGGGGCCTGCGAAGACCACGACCAGAGGGCCGTGCGGGTCCTCGAACCGGGGCAGCAGATAGGTGCGGAGAGTGGCGACTATGCGGTTGCGATCGGCTGCCAATCCTCCGGCGCCCGGCCCGATGTCCATCGACTCCACGGCCTTGGCCAAGGATTCGAGCCCGGTGATGTGCCAACGGTCGTCTCGTAGCGCAACCACTGCCGCCGATTGTGGCATGGGAACGACCGCCCGCCGGGTAGAGCGGCCGCGTGGCTTCAGCCCGTCCAGCCCTCCGCCGGCCTGTCGAACCAGACGTGGACCTGGCCTGTCCCTGTCGCGTTCTCGTAGTCGGAGTAGAGCGCGCCCTTGGCCGTGCAGGCGGCCCCGCCAACCGAACCCAGCATCATCAGATAGTGCCCGAAGCGCCCTTCGGGCTCGTACTCCGCGTACTCCCCCATCGTCTCGACGATCCGCCGGTGGTCGCCCGCCTTCATCCATTCCAGCCGCTCCTCGTCGGCGGCGCGGGCCTCGGGTGTGAAGATGTGGACCGGGTCGGACGCCTCGTGCTTGGCGATCTGAGACAGCGGCCAGAACGTGTGGCTCATCCCGCCGGACGCCAGCACCACGACGCGGCGGTCGAGTCGTCGGACGGCTTCACCGATGGCCTCTCCCATCGTGAGGAAGTCGTCGGGCTCACCCGTCTGCACGACGGAGATCGACACGACACGCTCGTCGTCGTGCAGATAGTGCACCAGGTTCACCGTTGCGTAGTAGACGGGGAGGTACTCGTCGTCGGTGGCATGCGTCGGTGTGCCCAACTCGTCGCCGAGGTGGGCGGCGAGACGGGCCAGCTCGGGGTCGCCCTCGTAGTCGTATGGCACTCCCGACATGCCCCTGGGCAGTTCCGAGGATGTCATCCGACCCGACCGCCTGGCGTGGGCGGACAGGATGTGCTCGACGGTGCTCATCCAGTGTGAGTCGATGATCACCATGGTGTCGGCGTCCAATGGCCCGAGCACTTCCTCACGAAGACGAATCAGCCCGGGAACGAGGCTTATCTCCTTGCCCTCGTTGAGCTCGAGACGCAGCGCCTCGTCCATCATGATCGTTGGCGCATGGCTGATCAGGCCGACGCCGACAATGTCTCCCATTGATCTCCTCCGAACGTTCGGTGCCGAATCGTAACCGGGGCCGGCTACCCGGGACCGACCAGATCCACTCCGTCCGCCGTCGCCGTCACCAGACGCAGAAGCCTGGCCAGCTCACCGGTCTCCTCGGCGGAGAGACGCTCGGTGAACATCGCCTCATGGGCATTGAACGCCGGGAAGAGGGTCTCGATCTTCTCCATCCCCGCCGGCTCCAGCCCGACGAGGACCTTCCGACCGTCTTCGGGGTGACGCCACCTGCGGGCCAAGCCCAACCTTTCGAGTGTTGACACCATCCCCGACAACGTGCCTTTGGCGACGCCACAGTCGTGGGCCAGCTCACCGGTCTCCCGGTCTCCCCACACCCAGAGGACGAAGAGGATCGTGAAGCCCCCCCAGGTGAGCCCGGCCGGGGTGAGGACCTCCTTCTCCATCCGATTGCGTACCGCCGTCGCCGCCCGATAGATGTTGGAGACGGCCAGCATGGCGTCGAAATCGAGGGCACGGTCACCGAGCTTGTCCCTGATGTCGCGCTCGGCTTCGAGAACGATGTCCGGGTCGTGATCGTGGATCGGTCCTGGCATCGACTCCCGAGCTTATCCTTGACCGGGTCACCGACACCCTGCCAAATCATGCCCTCACCCAGAGCCGAAGTCTCAGAGATAGCCGTCTCACCCGATCATCTCATCGGCGGGAAGCGGGTGCCCTCCACGACGAGGTTCGACGTGCGATCACCCCTCGACTGGGACTGGAAGCTGGCAGACGTGGCGCGGGGCGACGCCCTGACCGCGGATCTCGCTGTCACGGCCGCAGTCGACGCCTTCCCCGGGTGGTCGGCATTGGGCCCGTCGGACCGAGCCGGGTACCTGCACCGTCTCGCAGACCTCATCGATGAGAATGTCGACGACCTGGCCATGGTCGAGTGCGTCGACATGGCGATGCTCCTGGAGAGCCTCCAGGCGAGGGTGATCCACCGCGGAGCGGAGAATTTCAGGAACTACGCCGACCTCGCCGCCGGCCACGAGGAACGAAGGTGGTCCTCGAAGGGCACCGACAACCTGGTGCAACGCATGCCGGCCGGCCCGGCGGTGATCATCACGCCGTGGAATGCGCCGTGGCTGCTCTCCACATGGAAGATGGCCCCGGCGCTGGCTGCGGGCAACACCGTCATACTCAAGCCTGCGGAGTGGGCACCACTCTCGGCCTCCCTGCTGGGAGATCTCGTTGTCGAGGCCGGGTTCCCGCCCGGTGTGCTCAACATCGTGCAAGGGATCGGCGAGGAGGTCGGGGCCGCTCTGGTGGCCGACAGGAGGGTGCGCCGCATCTCGTTCACGGGCTCACCGGAGACTGCCCGCCACATCGGGGTGGCCGCCGCCCGCAACATCGTCCCCTTCACCGCCGAGCTGGGTGGCAAGGGGCCATTTCTCGTCTTCGCAGATTGCGACCTCGAGGCGGCGGCAAAGAAGGCCGCCGGCCAGTTCGACGACGCCGGCCAGGTCTGCCTGGCCGGCACCCGTCTCATCGTCGAGGAGACGGTTGCCTCCGAGTTCCTCGACCGTTTCGACGCCTATACCAACAAGCACGTGCTCGGCGACAGCCGCAATCCAGCAACGACCATCTCGCCCCTCATCCACCCCGATCATCTGGCACGGGTCGATGGCTTCGTGTCCCGGGCCCGGGACAACGGTGACGCCATCCTCCGCGGAGGGGAACGCTGGAAGGAAGACGGGCTCTGGTACGAGCCGACCCTGATCCGTCCCCGAGACAACTACTCGGAGATCGTCCAGCGGGAGGTGTTCGGCCCGGTCCTCACCGTGCAGACGTTCACCGACGAGAGGGAGGCGGTGGCGCTGGCCAACTCCACCGAGTACGGGCTGTCGGCCATCGTCTACACCGGGTCGGAGGAGAGGGCACATCGGGTGGGGTCGGCGATCCGGGCCGGAACGGTCTGGGTGAACGCTTTCCTGGTGAGAGATCTGACCGCCCCATTCGGTGGCTGCCGCATCTCCGGCATCGGAAGGGAGGGCGGCGACTATGCCCTCGACTTCCACAGCGACCTCAAGACCCTTCAGGTCGCCCAGGGAACGGTTGGCTAGCCTCAGCGCATCGGGTGGGCGAAGGCCTCCCCCATCTCCGGCATGTCGTCGGTCATACGCATCGAAGCCACCCAACCGGACATGGGCACGGCGCTGAGACCATGCAGGACGACCGAGCTGAGCACCGTGAAGTTGACCACGTCGGTCAGCACCGGGTCCACCATGCCGAGCTCCTCCCAGGCCACCAGGGCAAAGACGATCGTCGCCAGCCCCCTCGGCCCGAACCAGCCCAGGAAGACCACCGTCCGGCGACTGAGACGCTGCCCGAACAGGGATACCGCTATCGCCATCGGACGGACGACGACCAGCGAGACGAGCCCGATGATGATGGCCTCGATCGCGACTCCCCGGGTCAGAAGTTCGGTTGCCGGCCCGGCCCCGAAGATGAAGAAGGCCAGGAGAACGAGTGAATGGCCCTCAGCCTCGGCAAACTCGTAGAGAGACTCGCTTCTGGGGCGGATGAGGTGGCTCATCAAGCCGCCTGCGATGAAGGTGGCCACAAAACCCGAGCCCCCGAGTAGCTGCACGGCGGCAAAGCCGGTCAGCGCCAGGGCCACCGATGCGATCTTCTGATGAAGCGGAGTCAACCGACCCGATTCGCCGCCCCTACCGATGAGCTTCGCGCCCAGCCAGCCGATCACCAGGCCACCGGCTATCCCGATCCCCAGCTGTGCCAGGACCAGGCCGATCGAAGAGAGCGGGCTCCTGCCTTCCTCCGATTCGACCAATCCGATCGCTATGAGCAGGAATGGCAGGGCCAGACCGTCGTTCAGCCCGGATTCCACGTTGAGGGTCTGTCTGATCCGGGCCGGGACCGAGTCGGACTCCAGGACAGGCGTCGCAAGTGCTGCGTCGGTCGGGGCGAGGATCACGCCGACCAGTAAGGCAATCCCCACCGGCGCACTTCGCAGTGCCCACCCGGCGAGCAGGGCACCCAGGGCCACCGCCAACGGCAAGCCGAGAACGAGCATTCGAAGCGGCCATGAGTAACCCTGACGAAGACGGGTGACGTCGATCCGCGAGGCGTCGGCGAACAAGACCAACGCGAGGATCAGCTCGAGGACCGTCAGTATCCCCTCGCTCAGCATGTTCAGATCTCCGACGATGGTGAGACCGGCCACGAGACCGAGGACCATGGCGACGAGGGGCTCGGTCAGCCAGACGCGCTCGAGATGACCCGAGACCATCGTGATGACGAGGACGACTCCCGCTCCGAGAAGTACGACGGCTTCCGCGCTCATGCGGTGGCGAGGGTTGTCCCACCCCTCCAGGAGACGCCGACCCGGTGGTAGTAGCCGCCAATGATCTCGAGCGGATCCAACAACGACAGTTCCTCGGTGGGCGAGTCGTAGAGCTCCAGCTCGGCTTTCGCCGCCCAGACATCTGCCGTCTCCCCGTCATAGCCACGCATCGTGACCAGCTCATCCATCGAGGCCGAGCCGTCCGACTCGATGGACGGCCAGTACCTGTTGTGCAACATCGGGTGCCCGTTGACGAAGCCCGGAGAGCCTGTCTCCTCGGTGAGCTCGAGCCGGGCTTCGGCGAGACGTCTCCCTCCCGCGGTGAGCGTGGCGCCGAACCGCCCACCCTCTTCGAGCCTGGGGCCGGCCCTGCCCACCGTGATGGGTCTGGTCATCCAGATCTCGCCCAGCTTCTTGGGGTATCCCTGGTGATAGCCCCGTGCCAGAGCGAAGTCCTTGTCCACCCAGATGTAGGGGCACCGGCTCCACGTCTCGTCGTGCCACCGGCAGCGAATGACCACGAAGCACTCCTTGTACTGACTCCGCACCGGGTCGAGAATCTCACTGAAATCGTCCCCGCAGCTCTGCCAGTCGGCCCAGATGAGGGCGACCGCCCCGGGGTCCTCGTCGACGAGAGCGGCTCCTTTCGGGAGCAGCTCTGCCACTCGTTCCGGGTCGGTGCGGTACTCGACGGTGAGCATCTCGCCCGAGTAGTGCCAGGGAGGCGACGGGATCAGGGACGATCGTCCCGAGGGGGTCTGGGGGAAGAGGAATGCCGCCATCGGCCCGGATCGTAGATGCCAGGCAGCCGACTACGCAGTGCGCCGGAAGGGCGATTACCTTGTCGGGCGATGACCCACCCACTCGAGCCGGACCGCCGACTCCGGGAAGAGACGGCCGCCGAGGTCCTCGCCTTCATCCAGGATTGGTTCGATCGCGCCGGTGACATGATGGGCTCCGGTGTGGATCCTTCCCCCGAGGAGTTGGACCGCTTCGGCATTCCCCCCGGCGAGGATGGCCGGCCACTGGCCTCCATACTCGAGGACCTGGAGCAAGCCGGGGTGGCCGGGATCTACCACCCCTCCGGAGGCCATATGTCGTACATCCCCAACGCCGGGCTGTACACCGCAGCCCTGGCCGAGTTCCTGGCGGCGGGGCTGAACCGCTATACGGGCGTCTCCACCGCGGCGCCAGGCTTCAGCGCCATCGAGCACGGTCTCGTCCAATGGATGTGCTCGATCTTCGGTCTCCGACCCGGGTCGTCAGGTCTGCTGCTCTCCGGCGGCTCGATGGCCAACTTCACCGGGATCGTCACCGCCCGGACCGCCAAGCTGGGCGATGCCTTCACCAACGGCGTCATCTACGTGACCCCGCACACCCACCACTCGGCGTCGAAGGCAGCGCGTCTCGCCGGCTTCCGCGCCGACCAGGTCGTCAGAGTCGACGTCGACCCGGATCTGCGCATGGACGTCGGCGTCCTGATGCAGCGGATCGCGGAGGACCGGGCCGCCGGTCGTGAGCCGTTTCTCGTCGTCGCCTCCGCGGGCACCACCGACACCGGCACCGTGGATCCGCTGGGGGCGGTTACAGATCTGGCCTCAACCGAGGGCATGTGGACCCACGTCGACGCGGCATACGGTGGCTTCTTCCAGCTCACCGAGCGGGGCAAGAGGGCCCTCGCCGGCATCGAGAAGGCGGACTCCATCGCCCTCGACCCGCACAAGGGCCTCTCCATCCCCTTCGGCGTCGGAGCATTGGTGGTGAGGGACGAGGCGGCGCTGGTGGACGCTCATCAGGGTCGTGGCGCCTATCTGCGGGACGAGGACTCCTATCTGGGTGTTCGGGACATCGCATCCCTGGGCCCCGAGCTGAGCAGGCCATTCCGAGGGCTGTCGGTGTGGCTGCCGCTGCAGATGCATGGCGTGGCGCCCTTTCGCGACGCCCTGGACACGAGTCTCGACCTGGCCGAGCACGCCTACGAGCGTCTCTCCGGAATCAGGGGCATCGAAACGCCATGGCGTCCCGACCTGTCCGTCGTCGCCTTCAGGTTCGACGACGACCACCTGGGCAGAGCGGCCCTGGAAGCAGTCAACGCCGACCGATACACGCATCTGAGCCCCACGATCATCGACGGCCGGTTCGTCCTCCGATTCGCCATCCTCAACCGACGGACCACCGTCGACCATGTCGATCACGCCATCGACATCATCGAGAAGACGCTGATCGGCTGAGTGGCACACCGTCGCTGGGCGATCGTCTCGAGTGCGCTGGGCCTGGCGACACTCGCCGTCTATCTCACGGTGATCTCCATCCAGGGAGATTCCTCCATCTGGGAGGTGTTCCCGTGGGCCGTGCTGATGATCGTGCCCGCCATCCTGACCACCTATGCGGCGATCTTCCCCGAGGGGCGCGTGGCGGCACATTTGTTGTATGGCTCGGCGGCCCTCTACGGGTTGATCGGTTTCGTCAGCATCTGGAGTGTCGGATTCGGGTTCTTGCTGGCGGGAGCGCTGGCGGTGGTGGCGGCAGGTCGCATACCCCGGGTCTGAGGTCAAACCGGCGGGCCCCTTGGCCGAACGTAGGTGTGGCTGAGTGGGCTGGTCCAACGGTGGTCACCGTTGGGGAGTCGTTCCAGTTGCCATGGGGCATGGTGCTTGGCCATGTGGTGATGACGACAGAGTGGCCCCAGGTTGTCATTGTGGGTGGGCCCACCCCGGGAGAACGGCTTCCGATGGTCGAGATCGCAGTGGTAGGCGGGCCGACGGCATCCGGGGAAGGTGCAGGTCGGGTAGTCGGCTCTGATCCGACGGGTCTGGGCTTCGGTGGGCCGTCTGGCGAGGGTACCGGTAGCGACGGTGCGACCATTGTCGGTGACGGCGAACACCCACGCCCCGTCCACGTTCTCCAAGGCCGTCTTGCGGGCGATCTCGGCGATGACCGGCCCGTAGCCGTCGATGGATCCCGGCTCGTTGGCCAGTCGCTCCAGTGTCGCGGCCGGCACCGTGACCTTAACACGACCACCACCCGGCTTCATGCCGAAACGTTTGCCCCGAAGCAGGTCGACGGCAACGTCATTGCGAATCTGATCGAGGGTCCTTGGCTCGTCATCGGTCTTCAAATGCCGGGCGATCCGCTCTACATGAGCCATGGCGGCCGCGACGTCAGACGGGTCGGCAGAGAGAATTCCGAGACTGGCGGTGAAGTCGGGGTTGGAGTAGGTGACCACCTTGCGGTCTTCCACTCCCTGCTCGAACGAGGACTCACTGCCATCGGGGTCGGCCTCCATGACCAGTCGGGACAAGCGGGCTCGCAGCTGACCGGTGGTCAGGTTCGAGCTTGCATCGAGACAACGATCCAACACACCCTCGATCAGCGTCGAGGGCAGGTGGCCGAGAGAGTTGACGAACTCCCGCACCTTGCGAAAACCAATGTGACCGGTGGCGAAACGCTGCCACACCCGGGTCAGCGGGCCGTGGAGGGCCAGGGCATGATCGAGACGGGTCTCGGCGGCGCGACGGGTGAGAGTCAGGGCCGTCGCTATCTCGACCGCCGCGTACTCCATGACGTCGGGTGAGCGCTCCACTTCGGAGTCGGCGTTACCCGGTGGCGAGAGTGCCACTTCGACCATGCTCGCCAGCTCGCCTGCCTCGAAGGAGGCTGCCAGCCGAGCCTCCGCCTGCATCAATCGCACGACGTCGTGACCGTTGAGCCGACGTCTGTCCACGGAGATCACCACAGCGGCCAGATACGGGCCGGTCGGAATCTCCTCGAGATCGTCTGGAATGACATCACGGACCGACTCGGGCCGATCATCGGTCAGAGCCCGGCACGTCGCCTCAAAGACGACATCGTCATCGTGGCTCCCCCCGCTGCAGAGATACTCCTCTGAGAGTCCGATCCCAGAATCGTGGTGATCGAACATATGTTCGATCATATGGAGTACCGCGACAACTGTCAACCCCCCTCTTGGATCTTCGTGCAACGTCAACGCGCCAGGCTCTGGAGCGAGGTCTCTTGGTCGAGCGCGCTGCTGACAGGCCTCTTCATCGCCACTTGGCTGGCAGCGGCAACCCTCCCCGTCAGGACGGAGAAGGTGACACCCCCACCGGGAGGTGTTTGATGCCGCGGATGAAGTTGGAGCGGAGAAGGTCCGGCTCCCCAACCTCGAATCGCTCCACCCGGCCCAGGAACTCCTCGAAGAACACACGCACTTCGAGTTGGGCCAGGGCAGCTCCAAGACACTTGTGACGGCCGGTGCCAAAGGCCAACTGCGGGTTGGGTCGACGTGACAGGTCGAGCGTGAACGGGTCGTCGAACACCTTCTCGTCGTAGTCGGCCGACGTGTACCAGATCACCACCCGGTCGCCGGCAGTCATCGAGACCCCGGCCAGTTCGGTGTCCTCGACCACGGTTCGTCTGAAGTGCATGGTCACCGACGACGCCCGGAGGATCTCCTCGGTGGCGTCCACGGACCGTCCGGGGATGTCGGATCGCCACCACTCGAGCTGCTCGGGGTGGTCGTCGAGGAAGACCAGGCCGTGGCTGATGGTGTGACGGGTCGTCTCGTTGCCCGCCACCATCAACAGCGTGAAGAAGTTCTTGAACTCGAGGTCGGTCAGCGGCTCCCCATCCGGCTCTGCCGTGAGGAGCAAGGTGATGATGTCGTCCTTGGGCTCACGACGCCTTTCCAACGCGATTTGCTCGGAATAGCGGAACACGTCCAACGCGGCCGGAGAGCGGAACGGGAGCAAGCGGTACTCCTCGGTGTCCACCTTGTCGATGATCAGCGGCGTGTACTCGGGGTCGGAGTTGGAGATCATCTGATCGCCCCACGCCACCATCCGCCCGGCGTCCGCCTCGGGGATCCCGAGCAGCCGACACAGCATGCGAATGGGCAGCTCGCGGGCGATCTCGGTCACGAAGTCGAGCTCACCCATGGGAAGCACCTGGTCGAGGATCATGCCCACGAGACGTCGGAACGCCTTCTCGTACGTCGCCACCACCTTCGGGGTGAACCCCGGTTGCACGAGACGTCGGAGCCTGGTGTGCTCGGGCGGGTCGAGTTCCATCATCGAGCGTCTTGCCTCCAGCTCGTCGGGATCCATCTCCTCGATTCGTATCCCTCGGGCCGCGCTGAAGCGCGGATAGTCCCGGCTCACTGCGACAACGTCGGCGTGTCGTGTCACCGCCCAGAAGCCCGAGCCGTCGGATTCCTCCACCCAGGCCACCGGCTCGTCGTCACGGAGCCGCTGGAATGCCGCATGTGGAAACCCGGCCAGATACGTGTCGTGTGAGGTGATGTCGGCATGCGAATCGCCGTGACCCCGTCCCAGGCCTGTCATCTCCATGAAGCTACCCGAGTTCTTTCCTACTTCCTGAGTCGTCGTATCGTCTTCGGACAGTGGTCCTTCCCGATGAAGCCCCGGCCCCGACGGAACGAGCCCCGCTGGGTCGTCGAGCCGTAGTCGTCATCGCTGCCGCGGCGCTCGCATTGGGGGCATTGACCCTGGGAGCCCTGACCACACCCGATCCGGTGGCGGTGGAGGAGACCACCACGACCACGTCGACCATCGCCGACCTGGAGCAACCGATCGACTGGGAGAATTTCACCGTCGATCAGATCGCGGTCGGTGACCAGCTCGACTGGAGGAAGGTCGCTCAGGTGCAGGGTGGGGCACGGACCACTCTCGTGTCACAGCTCGGCTTGCTCTATCTCTTCACCTCGTCACATGTCTCGCCACTCCGGGAGCCCATAGGCATTCACGTTTACCGCTCGCTCGACGGGTGGAATTGGGAAGATCTGGGGGTCATCGCCGAGGACGGTGTCCTCGCCGGCGCCGGGGCAACTCCGTTCGGTCTGATGGCGATCGAGTCGAACCGTGCGGATGGCTCGGTGGCTGCCTGGCGGTCGACCGATGCAATGACCTGGGATCGAACCGTGATCGCGCAAGACGTGGGAAGCTTGGGGTTCTTCTCAAACGCGATAGGCGCCAGCAGCTCACTCGTGACCGTTGCCGGAAGCGTGTTCAACAACGGCTCATCACTGCTCGAGGGCAAGCTCGCGGGCTACGGGCTCGACATCGACCTTCGCACGTTGGATTGGGACCTCGGTTCCGACGGTGGCGACCCCGTCGTCGTCATCTACGGGCCATTCGGCATACCGGCCCTGTCGATTCCTGTATCCGATCTCGGGCTCACCGAGGAAGAGACCCTGTCTCTGCAGATGGGGCTGGTCGGCGGTGGGAATGCCGCGGTGTGGTCGACGAGCGACGGAACGACCTGGGCCTCCTCGACCATCGAAGGTGCCGCCTGGATCTCGTCGATCGCCCCTTCGCCCGACGGTGGCGTCCTGCTCTTTGGCTCGGACAGTGCCGGGCAGGCAGAGTGGCGCTCCTACGACGGCATGAACTGGGAGAAGCTCGGTTTCGGGCTGCGCGTCGATCGGGCGGTGCCCTGGCGTGGCTGGCTGGTCGGGTTGAGCAGCTCCAGCCGGCCCGAGGCCTTCGTCTCCCAGGACGGAGAAGCGTGGCGCGAGCTCGGGCTCGGGGGCCTGTTCCCCTCCAGACTCGGCTGGGACCCGACTCACATCGCCACCAGCGACGCTGTCATCGCGGTGACCCTCCAGGGATATCCGTCCGCGGATTCGCCGACCCCTGACGCGCTGCCCGATCCGATCGTGCTGGAGAGGAACGGGACCACACTCACCCTCGACCTGGGTAACGGGCGGATCGAGTTCGACGACGGGGAGACGATCCGGACCTTGCATGCTTACCGTCCCCCCGACTCCACCCCCGAAGGCGTCGTCATCGACCTCGAGGAGAGAACTCTCGCCTTCCTCGACTCAGCCGGCTCGGAGGTCGCCAGCTTCGGATTCGACGAGCTGCAAGGGGCCGAGATGCAGTACTACACGTCGAACGACCCTCGGGGATCCGCCGTCGACGCTCTGGCATACCTGCAGAACGGGCGGTCGTGGGCCATCCAGGATCTCGACGATGCGTTCGGGACGGATGCCCAGGTGGTCGACATCCTCGCCAACCCCTTCGCACTGATGGCCGTGGTCCAGCCCTCCGAAGTCTTCTTCGGCTCCGGGGAGGGTGAGCTCCAGATCTGGGTAGCGCCACTGCCCAGCCGTTAGCGTGACCGTCGATGACCGAATACCGAAGGATCCTTCTCGACGGCCGGGCCGTGGAGACGCACGTCGACGGTGACGAACTGGTGACTGACGACGGGACCCGGGTGCCCATCGCCTCGGCTCACCATCTGCCGCCGGTGGTCCCATCCAAGATCATCGCCACCCATCTCACATACTCGAGCCGGGTCGAGGAGTTCATGACCAAGCTTCCGCCGGCTCCCACCTACTTCCAGAAGCCGACCACGTCGCTCAACGCCCACATGGGCGAGGTGGTGAGACCGATCGGGTGCAAGTACCTCAACTTCGAGGGGGAGATCGCCATCGTCATCGGGCGTGAGACGTTCGACATCAGCCGGGAGGAGGCGGCAGGGCACATCCTCGGCTACACGATCGCCAACGACTTCGGCCTCCACGACTTCAGGGACACCGATGCCGGGTCGATGCTTCGTGTCAAGGGAT
Organism: Acidimicrobiia bacterium; assembly: GCA_049692815.1. Lineage (GTDB taxonomy): Bacteria > Actinomycetota > Acidimicrobiia > Spongiisociales > ZC4RG35 > JANQRA01. The sequence goes on along the minus strand of JBAVPF010000030.1, from coordinate 1,633 downwards.
CCGACACCCTGTGCCCCATCGGCCCGGGTGTGGTGACCGATTGGGACTTCCGCGACAAGGAGATCCGAACGCTGGTCAACGACGAGCCGCGACAGTTCGCGAGCACCTCCGAGATGCAATGGGACATGCACTACCTGGTTGCCGATCTGGCCAGGACCATCACGCTCCGTCCCGGTGACGTGATCCTCAGCGGGACTCCGGCGGGCTCACGACCGGTCGAGCCGGGAGACGTGGTCACCGTCGAGGTCGAGGGCCTGGGCCGTCTCACCAACACGGTGGTGCGGGGCGACACGGCGGTGCGAGCCGACTTCGGTGCGCAGCCCAGCGAATCCGAGGAGGTACTGTCGACGGCGTTGGGCGGTGATTGGGAGTTTCGGGGCATCAGGCCCCCGCGCCGCCCCGGCGACAACGAGCCGGAGATGCAGGAATGAGACCATTGGTGGGAATCACAGCGTGGCGGAGGACGCTCGACACGTTCTACGGGCCGGACACACTGCAGACCCTGTCGACCTACTACACCGATTCGGTCGCCGAGGCGGGGATGACTCCCGTCCTCATACCCGCGGCGCTCGACAACCACCAGGCTGCCCGACTGGTCGCCTCGGTCGACGGTCTTCTCCTCTCGGGGGGCGACGACGTCGACCCGGCCAGCTACGGAGCCGAGAACACCCACTCCCACAATGTGTCGCCCGCGGTCGACGGGTTCGAGATCGCCCTCGCCCTGGCGGCCCGGGAGCAGGGCAAGCCGGTCCTGGCCATATGCCGCGGCCTTCAACTCCTCAACGTGGCGTTGGGCGGGACGCTCATCCAAGAAGTCACATCTGATGGTGGAATCCACGAGCTGGTCAACCGGGATCACGTGGAGATGAACGCACGCCGTCACGTGGTCAGATTCGAGGCCGACTCGATTCTCGCCGGGTTGTACGACTCCGAGGAGACCAAGGTGAACACCCTCCATCACCAGGGGCTCGACCGTCTCGCCGCCGACCTGGTGGTCGAGGGGCGGTCCGACGACGGCCTGGTCGAGGCGGCAAGGGTGGTGGGCGACTGGTGGGCCCTCGGCGTGCAGTGGCACCCGGAGCGCCTCGAAGGGGAGCACAGGGCGATCTTCGCCGCCTTCAAGGAGGCGATCCGCGCAGTCGGCGCCGAAAAGAGCTAAACCGGGGTGAAGGAGGGGGTGAGAGCCTCGCCTATCTCGGTGAGACGCTCCGGGACCACCCTGTAGTGCACCCAGCGCCCTCGTTTCTCACCCACGACGAGCCCCGCCTCACGAAGCACCTTCAAGTGGTGCGACACCGTGGGCTGGCTGAGGTCGAGCGGGCCCTCCAGATCACAGCCGCAGGCGTATCCGTCCGGGGCGGCGAGGAGCATGGACACGATTCGCAGACGAACCGGGTCACCGAGGGCCGCCACGACGGGTGCCATGGCCTCGGCTCTCTCCACGTCGATCGCTCCCTCGTACAGGGGAGTGCAACAGATATCCACGACGATCACGATAGCTCGGTCATTGACAATGGTCTATGTATCGGTCATTATCAATATATCGAAGATGCTCTATCTGTCCAAGGAGGCGTGATGACACTTCGAACCGAGACCGGTGGCTGCTGCGACGGCGGTTGCGGCTGCGGTTGCT
>JBAVPF010000029.1:0-3836 GCA_049692815.1 Acidimicrobiia bacterium | reverse complement strand
GGGCGCAGGCGGCCAACAGGAGGACGAAGACGAGTGCCGGGCGCACCCCTACAGGCTAAGTAGTCAGATCCAGATGTAGATGACTGTGGCGGAGAGGAGCGCCCCGAGGCAGATGCCGAACAGACGGGACCGCTTCTGGTCGGCCAGGTACCGGCTGAGGAAGGTTCCCGCACCGGCCCAGACCGAGGCGCACGGGACGATCACGATCATCATCACCGCCGCCATGAGCACGGACCCGGTGACGACGTCGAGCTCTTCGGGGCGGAACGCCGAGACGGCAGCCAGCACGAACACCCACGCCTTGGGGTTCACGTACTGGAAGGCCACGGCCTGGGTGAGGGTCACCGGTTTGGCCACGTCGCCCTTCACGGCCGCCGCGCCGCCAGCGATCCGATAGGCGAGATAGAGGAGATACAGCGACCCCACCACCTTGAATGTCGTCTCGATGGCGGGGACGGTCGTGATGATCACGCCGAAACCGGCTGCGACCAGCAGCGCCATCGACCCGACGCCGAGGGTCACGCCGACTATGTGACCGAGGGTCCGTCGCATGCCGAACTGCACTCCCGACGCCCAGAGCATCACGTTGTTCGGGCCGGGCGTGACCGCGCTGACGAAGGAGAGGGCGGCCAGACCCCAAAGCTCGCTCATCCGGTGCGGGCGTGGCGGGGACTGCCGGGGCGGCCGGCCGGTGCGGGTCGTGGCTTATGGTTGCGCCCCATGTCAGATCTCCGAACCAAGGACACGCTGCTCGGCTTCTGGTGCGCCACCGGCCACCCGGCGATCATCGATGCCGCGGCATCGGCCGGCCCCGATTTCGTGGTGATCGACACACAGCATGGTGTCGACCTGGGGAGAGTGGACGCCTCGGTGTTCACTGTCCTCGCAGCCTACGGAGTCGCCGGGCTGGTCCGGGTGCCCTCGCTCGATGTGACGCCGATCGGGCGCGCATTCGACCTCGGTGCGGACGGGATCATCGTGCCGCTGGTGGAATCGGCCGCCGACGCCGGGCGTGCCGTCTCGGCGACGCGGCATGCCCCCCGGGGCGGGCGCTCCTACGGGATGCAGACCCAGCGGGTGGGGCCTTTCGAGAAGACGGCGTTCGTGGCCATCCAGGTCGAGACGGCCGGCGCCGTCGACGATCTCGACGCGATCGCCGCGGTCGACGGTGTCGATGCCCTGTATATCGGGCCCGCCGACCTCGGACTGGGCCTAGGTGGGGCTCCGGCCCCGGACGTCAACGAGGTCTTCGACGGGACCCACCCCAACGCCGACACCATCGGAGCTGCCTTCGAGGCCGTCGTCAATGCAGCCGAGAGACACGGGATCGTCCCCGGTCTCCACGTCGGTGACGGGGCCACCGCGGCACGGGCTCTGGAGAGGGGATTCCGATTCTGTGCCGTCTCCGCCGACATCGGGTTGATCAGCTCGGGTCTCGCCAGGGAACTGCGTGGCGCCCGGGATTCGTAGATCTCGCCGGCTGTTGAGACCGCATGCCCGGCGGTACCATTTCCACCGGGGTCTCTAGCTCAATTGGCAGAGCAGCGGGCTTTTAACCCGAAGGTTGTGGGTTCGATTCCCACGGGACCCACCTCAGAAGACTCGAACGAAGCAAGCGGGTGATCAGCCAGTGAGGGCAGTCACCTTGGCCGTGTCCAGATTCAGGACATCCCAGGTGGCATAAGGGATATTCCCGACCTGGATCTCAAAATGGCTGAAGTACCCGCGGGGAGATCATCTCACGACGACCCTGCCCGGCGTATCCGCCTCGAAGCTCCCGCCCAGTTCGTCCAAGAGCAACGCCACCGCGTCCTGCCCCGACGTAGACGGCTTCCTGGTTTCCTCCTTCAGTTGCCGGGATAAGCAAACCGACCGTCACCCCACTGAGAAAGTGAGTCGGCACGCATCGAATATCGATAGGAGGACCGGAAACTTGAGCCCTGTCAGTGGCGAGGGCTCTCGAAATGCGAACCAGACTGCAAACGCACAGGTGGTTGCGCTGCCAAAAGGGCAGAAAGTCACAAGCGCCGCTCTCCCCTACTTGAATCGCCCAATGCGGCGAGCCGTCCTACTGCGCAGCGTTCAACGGATCCTGGGCGAGGACGTCACCGTGAGAGATGCCGCATATGCCTGGAGTCGTCATCGGTGGGTCGCTCCCTTCGGCGCTGCCGTCTTCGCCGCCATCGTGTTCCTCGCTCCGGTCGCAGATATCGAGGACTGGCCGACTCGAATCGTGCTGGGTCTGGCCGGTGTGGGAGTGGCCGTGATGGCCACAACCGACTACCGGGTGGTGGCCGAGACGGACAGGGGGATCAGGGTGTTGAAGGCGAGCCGGATCCGACAGGTGGCCATCGCCGATGGAGAAGGGGTGCCGCAAGGTGCGGTCATGGAGCCCATTGGGGGCACGATCATCGCCGCGGACTGGCAGGTGGGCTCACATCGATACACCGTCCCACGCAGCTCGGAGCAGGCTATGGAGAGGATGGCCGCCGGGCACAGGGCCTGAGAATTGAGATGGGGCGGGCCTGAGCCCGCCCCATCTCGATTCGATCGTGGTCGTGGTTACAGAGCGAAAGCTCGCAACATCGACGACTCCGCCAGGCCATGCCAAGCCTGGACCTTGTCGCGGAACTCACGCCATGGCTCGAGAATCGCGGCAAAAGCCGCGTCTTGGGCGGCGATCCCATCGAGGACAGTCTCGAAGTCCTCTTTGAAGGCGGACAGGACGTCGTCCGGGAACTCCCTGATCTCGGCTACTTCCTCGACCTGGGGCAGGACGTCTGAGTTGAGCACGTCGTACTGGGCCATGGTGCCGAGGTTGGCTGCTTTGGCCGCGTTCTCAACTGCTGCCTGGTATTCCGCCGGCAGATCGTTCCACAGGCTGAGCGGCATCACCACTTCTAGTGACGAGCCCGGCTCCCACCATCCCGGGTGGTAGTAGAACAGCTTGTCGGTGGCGAGCTCGTTCAGACCGAGCGTGATGTCGTCGTAGGGCCCGACCCATTCTGCGGCGTCGATCGCCCCGGTCTCGATCGATGTGATGATGTCGCCGCCGGCGACCGTCACCTGCTCCGCACCGAGGTTGTTGAAGGTCTGTCCGGCCAGACCCGGGATCCTCATCTTGAGGCCCTGGAGGTCGGCCACGGAGTTGATCTCCTTGGTGAACCAGCCGCCCATCTGCACGCCGGTGTTGCCGGCAGGGAACTGGATCAACCCGAACTCGCTGGCGTAGAACTCCTGCAGCATCTCCAGACCACCGCCCGAGTAGAGCCAGGCGTTCTGCTGGCGGCTGGTGAGCCCGAACGGCACAGCCGTGCCGAACTGCATGACAGGGCTGAGGCCCACGTAGTAGTACGAGGCCGTATGCCCGGCTTCGGCGCCGCCGTCACGAACCGTGGGCAGCACCTCCAGCCCGGGTACCAGCTCGCCGGCCACCCTGGGCGTGATCTTGAACTTCCCACCCGTCAGCCTCGCCACCTCGTCGGCGAAGATCTGGGCACCGGCCCCGATCGTCCCGATCAGCGATGCCGGCCAGCTGGTCGGCATCTGCCACTCGAGCTCAGGCAGGTCGGATTGGGAGAGGTCGACCGTGGTCGCGGTGCCTCCTCCCGCGGTGGCCCCGGTTCCGCCAGCTCCGGTTGTTGTCGAGCCCTCGGTGTCGCTCGAGGTGCATGCGGCCAGAATCGAAGCGCCGGCCAGTAGACCCGCCGCCCCTACACCCGAGGTCTTCAGGAACTGTCTCCTACTGAATCCCTGACCGACCGCGTCGTCGTCCTGTCTTGCCTCTTCCATCGAATCGCGCAATTCGTCCAAAGGACATCCTCCTCGTGTAGGCA
>JBAVPF010000028.1:0-7120 GCA_049692815.1 Acidimicrobiia bacterium | reverse complement strand
TCGTCGCCGGCGTCGGAAACGAGTTCCTCGTTGCCGACTACTCACAGATCGAGCTTCGGGTGCTGGCGCACATGAGTGGTGACCCTTTCCTCATCGAGGCATTCCAGGCCGGCCTCGACATCCACGCCGCCACCGCGGCGCGGGTGTGGGACGTGCCCACCGAGGAGGTGACGGCCGGCCAGCGCCGGACCGCCAAGATGATCAACTTCGGGCTCCTCTACGGCATGGAGGCCTTTGGCCTCGCAGATCGTCTCGGCATCAGCCGGGAGGAGGCCAGGGAGCACATCGACGCCTACTTCTCACAGTTTCATCACGTCAAGGAGTACATGTCGTCGGTGGTCACCGAGGCGCGGAACCAGGGCTACACGACGACTCTCTTCGGGCGTCGTCGCTATCTGCCCGAGCTGAAGTCGGACAATTTCAGGATCCGGCAGATGGGGGAGAGGATGGCTTTGAACGCCCCGGTGCAAGGGACGGCCGCCGACATCATCAAGGCCGCGATGATCGACCTCGACGCCGGGCTGCGAGAGGAGCGGCTCGCCTCCACGCTCCTCCTCCAGATCCACGACGAGCTGATCCTGGAGGTCCCCGAGGACGAGAGGGTGGTCGCCGAGAAGCTGGTGGTGGAGACCATGGAGGGGGTGGCGGGCCTCGATGTGCCACTCCGAGTCGACATAGCGTGGGGACCCGACCTGGCATCGGTGAAGGTCTAACGGGGGCGATGGCTGCCGGGGGCTCTTCACGGGACGGCGCGGTAGCTGCCGACCGACCGGCGTCTGTTTGACCGGGGGTCCATGGTCTGTTGAGCCGGGTGAGGTTGTATCCCCGGATTCGCATGGCGGCTTTCCGTCCAGGAGGCAACCGGTCAAAGTCGGTCGGCCATGGAGCCGTGCTTGGCGAATCACACCGTTTCTGCGTAAGCTTTCCACTCCTGCGGGCCATGGCGCCCGCGGAGATCTTTCCAAAGAGGTAACGACCCAACATATGTCCAACCCCGAAGAAACCGCGCCCGCGGCCACTCCCAACAACGAGGAGACGGCTCAGGCGCCCGAGATCCCGGCAGTAGACGAATCCGCCGCCGGGACAGCAATCGCCGAGGAGATCACTTCCGAGGCCCCCTCCCAGGCTCCCACCGCCGGCGAAACCGATGGTTCCGACGCTACGGCCTCCCCGTCCGAGGACGAAGACAACGAGCCCAAGCCGGTCTACCAGGAGCGTGAGGCGCTCGTCGCACCGGATCTGAGTGACTTGCCTGACGACATCGGCGACGACTTCGAGAAGGCCATCGAGGCAACTGTCCTCGAGTTTCGCGAGGGCGACATAGTCGAAGGCACCATCGTCAGCGTCGATTCCGAGGGTGCCCTTGTCGACATCGGCTACAAGTCGGAAGGGTTCATCCCGACTCGTGAGCTCTCCATCAGGAACAACATCGATCCCACCGAGACCGTCGCGGTCGGTGACCGGGTCGAGTCGGTGGTCCTGGACAAGGAGGACGACGAAGGTCGGCTCATCCTCTCCAAGAAGCGGGCGATGTACGAGCGGGCCTGGGGTCAAATCCAGCAGGTCTCCGATCAGGACGGCACGGTCGAGGGGACCGTCATCGAAGTCGTCAAGGGTGGTCTCATCGTCGACATAGGTCTGCGCGGCTTCCTGCCGGCGTCTCTCGTCGACCTGCGACGGGTCCGGGACCTCGAGCCGTTCATCGGCGACACGATCACCGCGAAAGTCATCGAGCTGGACCGTGCCCGCAACAACGTCGTGCTCTCCAGACGGGCCCACCTGGAAGAGGCGTTGGCGGAGGAGCGCACGGAGTTCATGGACAATCTCCACGAAGGTGAGGTCCGTGACGGGACCGTATCGTCGGTGGTCAATTTCGGTGCGTTCGTCGACCTGGGCGGCATGGACGGGCTCGTCCATGTATCCGAGCTCTCCTGGCAGCACGTCAACCATCCCAGCGAGCTGGTGAAGGTCGGCGACGAGGTGAAGGTGAAGGTCCTGGAAGTTGATCGTGACCGGGAGCGGATCTCGCTCTCCATCCGCCAGACCACCGAAGACCCGTGGGATGTGTTCGCCAACGAGAACGAGGTGGGCAACGTCGTCGAGGGAACGGTCACCAAGACCGTCCCGTTCGGCGCCTTCGTGTCGGTGGCCGATGGAGTCGAGGGTTTGGTTCACGTGTCGGAGATCGCCGTGCATCGTGTCGAGTCACCCGAGCTGGAGCTCTCGATCGGTCAGAAGGTGAAGGTGAAGATCACCGAGAAGGACGACGAGCGTCGTCGGGTCTCGCTGTCTATCAAGCAGGCCCTGCCCGACTACAAGGAGCGGGCCGCCGCCAGTGAGGACCGGAAGAAGCCGCGCCGCCAACGCGAGTTCGAGCGCGAGTTCGGCGCCGAAGCCGAGGAGCGACCGCCCATGCCGGTGGACGCTTCACTCGAGGCCATCCTCAAAGAGCTGAAGGAGCGCGGGATCGGCCGTCGCTGATGTGTCGTCCCGCAATCAAACCGCTCGAGTAGCCCACCCGCTGTCAGTCCTTGGCTCTGGGCCGGTGTGCCCATAGATTTATCGCCGAAAACCTCAAGACTGTTACTCACAGATCCGACAATCTGTGTATTGAACCTGAAAGCGTCGGCGGGCACATCCCGCCGGTACTATGCCCTCCCGTCCTCATCGCGGCGATTGCGGTGAGCAGAAGAGGGGACAACCGAAGGGGACTCAATGGGTAGGAGAGCCATCGTTCTTCTAGTGGCCTTGATACTGGCCGGACTAGCCGCATGGGCGGTCTGGAACTTCATGCAGAACGTTCGCGGCGAGGCCGAGGCAGGCCAGCAGAAGGTCACTGTGTATCGCGCCGGGCCCGACGGCGTCGCCGAGGGCACCGAGGGTTCCATCCTCGTTTCCGACTTCAACAACAACGGGACGCTCATCGAGAAGGGTGAGGACGAGGTCGAGGACACTCCTGAGGACGCCATCCAGACCGACGAGGAGTTGAGGTCGGTCCTCAACGGCCGCGTCGCCGCCGGCCCCATCTCGGCTCGCGGCATCTTGACGCGATCCCAGTGGACCGAGATCTCGGTCGAGATCAAGCCTCTCTCCGAGTCCATCTCCCCGGGCAACCAGGCCATCACCATCTCGACGGCCGACGTGCAGGGCGTGAACGGTTACGTGGAGGCCGGTGATCGGATCAACATGATCATCACCTTGGACCTCGAGCTGGACTTGCTGCCGATCGAGGGGGCCATCACGCTGCCGGCCGATCAGGGCACGGAGACCACCACGGATACCAACGCCCAGGATCAGAACAAGGTGACGGTCACCTACACCCGATACGTGCTCCAGGGTCTCAACGTCCTCGCCGTGGGCCGGGACGTCCGACCCGAGGAGAACGCCGACCAGACCGGCCAGATCACCGCAAGTGACTCGACCGGCACCGATGCCAACGCTCAGGGCACCGACGGGCAGGCTCCAGAAGACACCGGCAACTCGACGGTGTTCACTCTCGAGGTCACCCCGGATCAGGCCGAGCGCATCGTGTACGCCTTCGAGAATGGCTCTGTCTGGCTTACCCTTGTGCCCGAGGACTTCGTCGAAGTCGAGACCGACGGTGTCACCATCAACAACCTGTTTGGCGGGGACCTGGCGGAAGCGATCTTCCCTAACCAGTAGTAGAGGCAACAGATGTCAATCGCCGAGCACAACCTCCTGGTAGTCGACCAGGACGACGACTTCGTCGCCAGCGCAAAGCAGCTGTTCGACGGGAGTCTTCCGGTTGCGCGCTCCATCGAGGAGGCCACGCAGACCGTTGCGTCCGGCGACGTCCGCATGGTTCTCATCGGCCCCTCGTACGGGACCGATGGGGCCATGGACGAGATCCGCAGCCTTCACAATCAGGACCCGTCGCTGGTCTTGATGCTGGTCGCCGAAGAGGTGACTGCCGATCTGCTCAGGAAGGGCATGAGAGCCGGCGTGTCCGACGTGCTCGACATGCCACTCGATGAGGCCAAGATCGAAGCCGCCATCGAGCAATTCGCCCATGACGTGTTGCGACGTCAGTCCAGTACCTCAGTCACCACGTCGGCACCGTCGCCACGTCGTGACCGGGGTCGGATCATCACGATCACGTCTGCCAAGGGTGGCAGTGGCAAGACCGTCCTGGCCACCAACCTGGCTCTGGTCCTCAATCGCATTCCCGACACCAAGGTGTGTCTGGTCGACGCCGACCTCCAGTTCGGTGACGTCTGTCTCGTCCTCCAGCTCGAGCCGCGTTTCACGATGGTCAATGCGGCCCACGAACTGCATCAGTTGGATGGGGAGCTGCTCGACTCGTTGCTCACCGAGCATCCGAGCGGGCTGAAGGTGCTCGCCGCTCCATTGGAGCCGGCGTTCGCCGATGACATCACCACCGCCGGGCTCATGCAGATGCTCGACGTCCTCAGGGAGGGCTACGACTACATCATCGTCGACACCGCGGCGATGCTCGACGAGCTCATCCTGTCGCTGATCGAGAAGTCTGACGACATCCTCATGCTCGTCGACATGGATCTGCCGTCCGTGAAGAACGCGAAGCTGGCGTTGGAGACGTTGCGACTCCTCAAGTTCTCCACGGCCAACGTCCAGCTGGTCATGAATCGCTCCAACTCCAAGGCGAAGCTCGACAACAAAGAGATCGAGGGCGCCTTGAAGATGGACATCGCCGCGTCGATCCCCTCGGATGCGGTGGTCGCCGCATCCGTCAACGAGGGGAGACCGGTCGTAGAAACCGATCCCAAGTCGAAGGTCGCCAAGGGCTTCGAATCGGTCGCCGAGTTGATCGCAGGGAAGATCCCGGAGGCCACAGGCAAGTCCGGCTTGTTCGGGCGGAAGTAGGGAAGGGGCCCACCAATGCCATCACTATCAGAGAGAGTCGCGGCGGCTCGGCAGACCGAGACGAGCGACACGAGCGTCAACCGAACGGACGCCCTCGGCGAACTTCGTGGGCGTCTCCACTTCAAAGTGGTCGAAGAGCTCGGTCCGACCTTGTACGACCGGGGCATGTCCGACGCCGAGTTGCGTCTCCGGGTTCTCGAGATGCTGGAGTGGGCTGTCGACCAGGAGCAAGGTCTTCCCCTCACCTCGGCGGATCGCCGTGCACTGCTCAACGAGATCGCCTCGGACGTCCTCGGCTACGGGCCCATCGACCCCCTGCTGAACGACCCGGATGTCACCGAAGTCATGGCCAACGGCCCCTACGACATCTACTTCGAGAAGGCGGGTCGCATCCAGAAGTCCGATGTGCGGTTCGTTGACGAGACCCATCTGCGCCGGATCATCGACAAGATCGTGGGGCAGATCGGACGACGTGTCGACGAGGCGACGCCCATGGTCGATGCCCGTCTTCCCGACGGCTCTCGTGTCAACGCCATCATCGCCCCGTTGGCGATCGGCGGGCCTTACCTGACGATTCGAAAGTTCGCCGTCGACCCCTACCAGGAGGCCGACCTCATCAGCTTCGGGACGCTGACCCAGCGTGTCGCCGACTTCCTTCGGGCATGTGTGCGTGGGCGTCTCAACGTCCTCATCTCCGGTGGTACCGGCTCCGGCAAGACGACGACGCTGAACGTGGTGTCGGCGTACATCCCCGGCGATGAGCGGATCATCACCGTTGAGGACGCCGCCGAGCTCCAGCTCCACCAGGATCACGTCCTCACTCTGGAATCCCGCCCGGCGAACATCGAGGGCCAGGGCCAGGTGACGATCCGCGACCTGGTCAAGAACACCCTGCGTATGCGTCCTGACCGCATCGTCGTCGGTGAGGTTCGTGACGCCGCCGCCCTGGACATGCTCCAGGCCATGAACACCGGTCACGACGGCTCCCTGACCACGGTTCACTCCAACTCACCGCGTGACACGCTGTCCCGTATCGAGACGATGGTGTTGATGGCAGGGTTCGACCTGCCCGTGCGAGCCATCAGGGAGCAGATCTCGGCGGCGGTGGATCTGATCGTCCACGTGGCCCGTCTCAAGGACGGCACGCGGCGCGTCACCCATGTGACCGAGGTCGAAGGTATGGAGGGCGAGATCATCACCCTCCAGGACCTGTTCCTGTTCGACTACGGCATGGGTGTCGACGATGAAGGCCGGTACAAGGGCCGTCTCAAGGCCACGGGAATCCGTCCCACGTTCTCCGAGGAGTTGGAGAACCAGGGCATACGTCTGCCGGCCGACCTGTTCGATCCCGAGCCGTTCGCTCGGAGAGGCAATTGAGACGACTCCTGGCGCTCGTCGCCGCCTTCATGCTCCTTGCCGCGCCTGCGTTGGCGCAGACCGGTTCACAGGAGATCGAGATCGTCGACATCAACGGGTCGAGGTACCCCGACGGTGGCCAGACCCAAATGGTGATCAACTTCAAGAACTTCGCCGACGAGCCCGACCCGGCGACACTCCAGGTCACGGCAAACGGCCAGGCGGTCTCCGACCTCGAGGTCGAATCGGTCGGGAACTCTGCGGTCTCGGTCGGCGTGGTCCTCGCGATCGACGCCTCGGGCTCCATGGCCGGCACCCCGATAGACGAGGCCAAGGCGGCTGCCAAGAGCTTCGTGGAGCAGGCGCGTCCCGAGGATCGGATCGCGGTGATTGCCTTCGCCGACGAGGTCAAGGTGCTGGCGGGCTTCACCAACAACAAGGAATCTCTCAACAACGTGATCGACGGCATCGCCGCGGCCGGGGAGACCTCGTTCAACGACGCGGTGATCGAGGGCGTCCAGATGTTCGAGCAGCCGGCGGCGGACAGCCTGCTGGGGAACATGATCATCCTCACCGACGGTGACGACACCGTATCGCAGGCAAGTCTCGACGATGCCCTGTCCACGGTCGGCTCTGGAGACGTCCGCGTCTTCGGAGTCGCACTCGAAGGCTCGGACTTCAACCCGGACCCGGTGCAGCAGGTGGCGGACGCCGGGGGCGGCTTGTTCCTCTCGACACCCGATCCCGAGTCTCTATCCAGTCTGTACGGGGCCATCGGGCGCGAGATAAACAACACGCTGGTCGCCCGGTTCGTCTCTCCGGTCTCCACTCCGGGTGATGTCGAGTTCGCCGTCACCTATGAGGGCCTCACCTCTTCGCAGACGTTCGGAGTGTCCGGGTA